>JAYVRQ010000777.1:0-9778 GCA_043776145.1 Chthoniobacteraceae bacterium | reverse complement strand
CGAGAAAATCGCGGTTCATCGACTGCACGAGATCGAGCTGCTGGCGCTGGAGCGGCGTGGAAAGTTCGGCGTTGCGGATGTTGTCGATCCCCGCCGTGCTGCCTTCGCCCTTCTGCGCGCCGAGCCGCGTGCCTTGATAGACCGCGGGCAAAAACGCGCTGCCATAATTCTGCGCGCCGAACTGAATTGGCGGCGCGATCGTCACAAAGCCTGGCAGGTTTTCGTTCTCCGTGCCGAGGCCATAAAGCGTCCACGCGCCCATGCTCGGACGGACAAATTGCGCGCTGCCGGTGTGCAGTTGCACGAAGGCTTGCGGGTGATTGGGAATGTCCGTGTGCATCCCGCGCAGCAGGCACAGGTCGTCGGCGTGCTTCGCGATGTTTGGAAAAAGATCGGAAATCCAAAGCCCGCTCTGCCCGCGTTGCGCAAAGGCGAACGGCGAGCCGTAGAGCTTCGAGCCGCCGCCTTTCGCCACGCCCGGTTTGCCGCTGTCGGCGCTGAGCTTCGGCTTGTAATCGAACGTGTCCTGACACGCCGGCCCGCCTTGCATGCAAAGGAAAATCACACGCTTCGCCCGCGCCGGAAAATGCGGGGCGCGCGGCGCGAGCGGGCTCTGGTTCGCGGCGGCGGCGAGCCCTTTGAAGGCGAGCCAGCCGAACCCGGCGGACACGGTTTTCAAAAGATCGCGGCGGGTCAGCGCGCGCGGCGTGACGCCGCAACATTCGTAAGGGCTGTTCATAAAATAAGGAGGCCAGTCACAGCATTTCGAGTCGGCAGGATTTCAGCGCATGTTCAAACGCGCTCATCAGTTCATCGGTGGTTTTTTGAAAGTCCGTATTCAGCGAAAAGCTGACGTAGAAACTGTTCTCGGGAATCATCGCAACAAGAGAGCGACCGGAGAACTTGCTGGCGTGATTGCAAATCCAAATCTTCCGACCATCCGTGATTGAGAGTGTCTTGATCCGCGTTACGAACAACGGATCACGACCAGGAACCGCCTGATTTGCGATAGTACGGAATTGCGATGGAATTCCCCGAACGAACTTTTTTGAAAATTCAATCCGGTTCGGTTCCTCCTTTCTCCATCGCCTGCGCCCTGCATCGTGCAAGTCCGCCTGAGATTCCCGCCGCGTCATGTCGGGCGAATCAACCATTTGGAGAACGAGAAGGCTGCCCGGAAACTTTGGATTCTCAAGCGAACCTGCATAACAAGGCGCACCGTTCGGTTCCAATTTCCATCCGTCAGGCGCTCTCATCGTCGCGCGGACGTGATGTTGAGAAGACACGACGAAGTAATTGTTCCTCGTGAACGCCGCGCGCTTGAGTTCACCTCGGTAGGTTGAGCACGCGGACAGCAATGCAATGGGCGCAATCGTAGTCGCAGTGATCGCGAACCGATTTCTCGCGTAAGAAAGTGAACTCATCGCAGATACCGGAATTCCGCGCACGCGAAGAGCGCCTGGCAAAAGGTGGCCCAGGAGGTTTCGGACGCGGCGGGGATGCTGCCGGATTTGGCGGGGATGAGGCCGCGCGCCTCGGTGCGCAGGTAGGCGTCGGCGCGGGCGCGCTCGGCTTCGGTGGGCGGGCGGGAAAGCGTGAGTTGGTAGGCGAGGGCGATGCGCTGCGGGTAGTTGAGCGGCGTGGCGAGGATGCGCTTGGCCATCACCTGCGATTGCTGGATGACGAAGGCGTTGTTCATCAAATAGAGCGCCTGCGAGGGGACGTTCGTCACTTCGCGCGAGGCGACGACGAGGCTCGGCTCGGCGAAATCGAAGATGCCGAGCGCGTCGGGGACGAAGTCGCGCACGATCGGGAGATAGACGCTGCGGTAGTTCGCGGTGATGTCGAACACCTCGGGCCGGATGCCTTTCCCGATGTAGCCATCGCCGACATTCGCGACCACGGAACCATGCGGCGGCGTGAGCGCGATCATGCCGCTCGCCGCGAGCATGGCATCGCGAATCGCCTCGGCATCGAGTCGGCGCGGGCTCGCGCGCCAGAGCAGCACGTTGTCGGGATCGGCCTCGTAATTTTTTTTGTCCCACGCACTGCCGAGTTGGTACGCGCGGCTCAGGACGATCGTGCGGATGAGGCGCTTCACCGACCAGCCATCGGCCATGAATTTCAACGCGAGCGCGTCGAACAATTCGGGGTGGCTCGGCTTCTCGCCGGTCGCGCCGAAATTATCCGGCGTCCGCACGAGCCCCTCGCCGAAAAGATGAAGCCACACACGATTCACGGCGACGCGCGCGGTGAGCGGATTCGATTTGCCCGTAAGCCAGTCCGCGAGTTCCGCGCGTCCGCTGACGCTCGCGGAAATCGCAGGTCCGCTGCCGAGCACTGTCGCGAAACCGCGAGAGACTCGCTCGCCAGGCTGGTCCAGTTCGCCGCGCACGAGCACGCGCGTGTCCGCGGGCTTGCCCTCGCGTACGCCCATCGCGACTGCGGTGGTGGAAGTCTCCGGCGGTGCGGTCTGGTCGCCGAAGCGTTCGAGCAGGCGCGCTTTTTTCGCGGGTGGGAGGTTTTTGAATTTCTTCGCCTTCGCCGGATTCTGCGCGAGGAAATCGGCGAGTTCCTTTCGCGCCTCCGCCTTGGCTGGCAGCGGAGCGGCGTTCCCCGAGAGCGGCAGGAGCGCGGTACCGTTTTTGTTTTTGCCGCCCGCGTCTTTCGTTCCGAAAAACGTCTCGGTGCTGTGAAAAATCCCGGCGAGCGCGTAGTAATCCTTCTGCGGAACGGGATCGAATTTGTGATCGTGGCAGCGCGCGCACGCGACCGTGAGGCCGAGCACCGCGCGTGAGGTCGCGTCGATCTGCTCGTCGATCACGTCCATGCGGAACTGCTCGTGATTCTTTTCGTTCAGCCCCTTCGGCCCGAGAGCGAGGAAGCCGGTGGCAATGACGTGTGCATCGCGCTCCGCGCCATCCTTCGCGGGGAGAAGATCGCCCGCGATTTGTTCGCGGATGAACTGGTCGTATGGCTTGTCCGCATTCAGCGCGGCGATCACCCAATCGCGATACCGCCATGCTTCGGGAAAGGTAAAGTTGCGCTCACGCCCACTGCTTTCCGCGAAGCGCGCGACATCGAGCCAATGGCGGCCCCAGCGTTCGCCGAACTGCGGGGAAGCGAGCAGGGAATCGACGAGCGACTCGATGGCCGATTGTCGATTGCCAATGGCCAATTGTCCGAACTGCTGCGTCTGTTCCGGCGTCGGCGGGAGGCCGATGATGTCGAAATAAATGCGGCGCAGCAAAGTCGCGGGAGCAGCGTCGGCAACAGGTTTCAGTCCCTTCGCTTCCAGTCCGGCGAGGACAAACCGGTCGATCTCCGTGCGCGGCCACGCCGCGTCCTTCACCGTTGGCGCGGGCACGGCGCGCGGCGGCTGGAAGGCCCAAAACTTTCGCGCCTCCGCAAAGTCGATTTCCTTTTTTGCGAGCTTCGCGCCGCCGTTGCGCGGATCGGGCGCTCCCATCTTCACCCACTTCTCAAAATCCGCGATCACGGCGTCCGGCAGCTTCCCGCCCGATTTTTGCGGCGGCATCGCCATGTCCTTGTCCGCATAGCGCAGCGCCTTGAGGAGCAGGCTTTCCGCGACATTCCCCGGCACCACCGCGTGCCCAGAATCGCCGCCCGCGCGGATGCCCTCGCGCGTGTCGAGCAGCAGCCCGCCCTTCACCTTTTCCGAATCGGCGGAGTGACACTTGTAGCATTTCTCCACGAGCACGGGGCGGATGCTCTTCTCGAAAAAGGCGGTCTGCTCCGCATCGGTCGGAGCCGCCGCGAACACCGTGGCGGCATTCGACAAGGCAGCAACCGCAAGCGTGATCGGGAGCATGGAAGACTTTGGCATTTCCAAAAGACTAACAGCACTGGTCCGCGGAATTAGGACACCGGAAAGGTTCCTTCACTCGATCTCGATCGCATACTCCCGCGCCCCGAGCCGGAGCGTCTCGCCGTCGGCCAGCGCGACGGCTTCCCCGATCGTCACGGTCTCGCCATCGAGTCGCAGCGCGTCGCCTTCCAAGCTCGTGTTCGCCAGCCAGAAACGTTCGTCGCGGCGAATAAACGCCGCGGGATTTCCACGCTGCGGAGCCAGCCATGCCGGTCCGCCGTCCGGTCGCAGCGCGAAATCGAGACGGGTGAAAATCCACGCCGCGTCGCACAGCGTCGCCTCGAGCCGGCGCGGCGCGAAGATGATCGCACCCTGCACATCCCCGAGATCGGAATAGCCTTCGATCGAGAAATCATCCGCCTTGGCAAAAAGCGGGACGACATCCACGACGAACAATTCGCCGAGCGTGAGCATCGCGCGCCGTCGCACCGCGGCGCCCGCATTCGCCGAGAGCGGCGCACCGTCGAAAGTGGTGCCGTTGATGCTCGCCTCGGTGCCGTTCCCATCGCGCAGCACCGGCTGTCCGCCGACGATTTCGCCGACCACATGCACGCGGCCGAGTTCGTTGGTGAGGATTTCATTCTCCGGCGTCTCGGGCTGAAAACGCGCGACCCAATCCGAGTGATGCGGCGAGCGCCCGATGCGGAATTGCGCGCGCGCCACTAGATGAACCGGGGTCGATTCGTCGCGGGGAATGAGGCGAAGCATTTCGTTGGCAGGCATGGTCGCGGATGGATGAGTCGCCTGTTTGTTACATGAAGCGGACGCGGATGGGAAAGGCGGAGTTGGCGTGGCGTCGAAGATTGCCGGGCGGCGGGTGCGGTGCATCATGCGCGCCATGCGATTCCTTTCCTTCCTTTTTCTTTTTGTAAATGCGCTCGCGCACGGCCAGGGCACGCGCGCCGATTACGAACGCGCGGATGCACTTCGGGAGCGGTCGCGCGGGAAGGTGTTGAATCTCAAAGTGGACGCGCACTGGGTCGAGGATGGGAAGCAGTTCTGGTATCGGCGGCAGCTTGCGAACGGCGGCGGGGAATTTGTGACGATCGACGCGCAGACCGGCGCGCGCACGGTGACGGCCAAGGAGCCTTGGCCGGTGGAAAAAACGGACGCGCCACCGAGACGCGAGCGGCGTCGTGAGGACGGGCGGCGCAGCACTTCGCCGGATGGAAAATGGAAGGCGTTCGTGCGCGAGGTGAATGTGTGGGTGCGCGCCGTCGAGGGCGGCGCAGAGTTTCAACTCACTCGCGAAGGCACCGCCGACGATGGCTACAAGGAGGATTTCGCCTGGTCGCCGGATTCGCGCCGGCTCGTGGCGATGCGCGAATTGAAGGGGCAGGAGCACAAGGTTTATTTGATCGAGTCGTCTCCGAAAGATCAGCTCCAGCCGAAGCTGTTAAGCTATGACTACCTCAAGCCCGGTGATCGCATTCCGCAGGAGAAGCCGCATCTTTTCAACTTGGAAAAGCGC
Source organism: Chthoniobacteraceae bacterium (assembly GCA_043776145.1). Taxonomy (GTDB): domain Bacteria; phylum Verrucomicrobiota; class Verrucomicrobiia; order Chthoniobacterales; family Chthoniobacteraceae; genus JANLQB01. The sequence goes on along the minus strand of JAYVRQ010000777.1, from coordinate 4,418 downwards.
GCCGAGATTCCCGTGGCGGACGCGCTTTTCCCGAATCCGTGGAGCATCGAAAATGTGCGCTGGGAGCCGGATTCGCGGCGGTTCACGCTGGTCTATAATCAGCGCGGACATCAGGTGCTGCGCATCGTCGCGGTCGAGGCCGAGACGGGTGCGACGCGGGCAATCGTGGACGAGCAGAGCGCGACGTTCGTGTGTTATTCGGGGAAGCAGTTCGCGCATTACGCGGACGCAGCGCATGAAGTCGTGTGGATGTCGGAGCGCGATGGGTGGAATCATTTGTGGCTCTTCGACGCGGCGAATGGGCAGGTGAAAAATCAGATCACGCGCGGCGAATGGGTCGTGCGCGGCGTGGATCGCGTGGATGAGGAGAAGCGGCAGATTTGGTTTCACGCGGGCGGGATTCGCGCGGGGGAGAATCCGTATTTCGTTCACTGCTGCCGCGTGAATTTCGATGGGACGGGGCTTGTGATTTTGACGGAAGGCGATGGAACGCATCGCATCGACTGGTCGCCGGATCGCCGCTTCTTCCTCGATACGTGGTCGCGCGTCGATCTCGCGAATGTGAGCGAACTGCGCGACGCGGACGGGAGGCTGATTTGCGAACTCGAACGCGCGCAGACCGACGCGGGCTGGCAGCCGCCAGAGCGGTTCGTCGCTAAGGGGCGGGACAACGAGACGGACATTTACGGGGTGATTTTTCGCCCGGTGAATTTCGATCCGGCGAAGAAGTATCCGGTGATCGAGCAAATCTACGCGGGACCGCATGATTCGTTTATCCCGGTCGCCTTTCGCGAATGGCACGGGCCGCAGGGGATCGCGGAGCTTGGGTTCATCGTGGTGCAGATCGACGGGATGGGAACGTCGAACCGCTCGAAAAAATTCCACGATGTCTGCTGGAAAAATCTCGGCGACTCCGGTTTTCCCGATCGCATCCCGTGGCTGAAAGCGGCGGCGGCACAGCACCCCGAAATGGACCTCACGCGCGTCGGCATCTACGGCGGCAGCGCGGGCGGGCAGAGCGCGCTGCGGGCGCTGGAAGCGCACGGAGATTTCTACAAAGTCGCGGTCGCCGACTGCGGCTGCCACGACAACCGCATGGATAAAATCTGGTGGAACGAGCAGTGGATGGGCTGGCCCGTCGGTTCGCATTACGCCGAGCAATCCAACGTGACGAACGCCGCGAAGATGCAGGGGAAGCTGCTGCTCTTCGTCGGCGAACTCGATCACAACGTCGATCCCGCCTCGACGATGCAGGTCGTGAACGCACTGGAAAAAGCGAACAAGGATTTCGATCTCATCGTGATGACCGGCTCCGATCACGGCTCCGCCGAAAACCCGTACGGCATCCGGCGGCGGCGCGATTTTTTCGTGCGTCATCTGCTCGGCGTCGAGCCGCGGCGCGAGTAGCATAAAGGATTTCCGCCGCACCCGTTATTCGGTAGCGTCCCCGCCTTTCACCATGCCCACCGACCCGCCGCGCATCCTTTACTGCCACTGCCAGTACGCGCAGGTCGTGCCGAAAGACGTGAAGGATGCCGTGCTGAAAAAGCTGTGCGAATCCGGCGTCGCCTTCGAGGCCGTGGCGGATTTGTGCGAGATGGCCGCTCGTCGCGATCCATCGCTGAAGCGCCTCGCCAGCGAAGGCGCGGTGAAAATCGCCGCGTGTTTTCCCCGCGCGGTGAAAGGGCTCTTTCATCAGACCGGCGCGGATCTTTCGCCGGACGCCACGGAAATCCTCAACATGCGCGCGCTCTCCGCCGACGAAATCTGCGCGCGCCTTTTTTCCGCGGAGCTAAATCCGAATCTCCCCTCTGGAAAATCCACCCCGGCCACCTGACGATCCGCTCAATCCCGCCGCCGGTCGATCTCGTCGAAAATCTTCACAAACCCGAGCACGATCAGCGCGGGGCGGATGAGCGCGATGGCCAGGCGCACCAGCGACGCGCAGATGCGGCCAATCGGGAAAACCGCGACGACGAGCCCGGCGGCGAACGCATATCCGGCTGCTTTCACCGGCTGCTCGCGCACCGTTTTTTCCACGCAGGCGGTCCACTCGCGGACCCGGCCTGGAAAGCCCGCGCAGCATTCGGAGGAAGATTCGGAGTCTGGCATGTGTGGCGCAGAATAGAGCACGGCGTCGCTGAAAGGCGAGCGCGCCGAAGGCTGGAAAATCCGTTTGGCAACGCGCGAACCTTCGCTATCCTCCCGGCGCTTCAAATGGTGGCCATAGCTCAATGGTAGAGCTCCAGATTGTGGTTCTGGCTGTTGCGGGTTCGAGTCCCGTTGGCCACCCCATTTTCGCTCCGCGCGAAAGTGCCGCGCAATTTTTTCAAAGCGATGCGGCGTCACCGGTGTTACTACTGCGGACCCACATGAACCCGCTGGAACAGCGCATCAAATACAAGTTTCGGAATTCCCTCCTCCTCGCGGAAGCCCTCACGCATCCCAGCGTCGGCCACGAGGCGCAGCGGCATCATTTCGACAATCAGCGGCTCGAATTCCTCGGCGACGCCGTGCTGCAACTCATTTTTACCGAGTATCTCTTCGACCGCTATCCCGACGCGAGCGAAGGCCAGCTCACGAAGCTGCGCGCGCGCATCGTTTCGCGAGACGGGCTGAAAATTCATGCGGAAGCCATCGGTCTCGGCAAATTCCTGATGATGGGAAAAGGCGAGGAATCCAGCGGCGGACGCGAGCGGGCGTCGGCGCTTTCGGATGCCTACGAGGCGGTGGTCGGCGCGCTGTATCTCGATTCGGATTACGTCACGTCGCGGCGCATCGTCATCACCGAGGCGCGTGAGTTTTTGGAGACGCTCGAGTTGGAAATGACGGATCAAAATCCCAAGGGCCGTCTCCAGGAAATTCTCCAGGCCATCTCGCCGCAGAGCCCGCATTACCCAATCATCGACTGCTCCGGGCCGGAGCATCAGAAACATTTCTCCGCAAAAATCGTGTGGTGCGGACACGAACTCGGCCAGGGCCAGGGCCGCAGCAAAAAAGAATCCGAAGTTGCCGCCGCGCAGGACGCGCTCGCGAAGCAATTGTGGAAGCAGAAACCGGCGGACCAGCAACTTTTGCATAACTCGCCAGCAACGGCTGATAGTATTGAATAAGTGCGGTTCTGGGCAGGTTGTTGAAATCCACGGGCAAGGCTGGCTGATGTTATTCGCTGAAAGACGCAGCCGTGGAACTCCGCTGCCATCGGTGAAGAACCCAAATCCGAACGGTTGTTCACACGCTTAAGGAGAAGAGAATGATTCTTTAATTTTTCATTCAATCATCAGAGGTGTGAACAATCTGAATTAGACAGCCGCAACGTGTTCCCGGGAGCGCGCGCGTCCCGCGTGCTTTTTTTGGCGTCCCGCCGAAACGAACTTCCCTGCCGCGTCGGCTCTGGAAGCGTGAACGAAATCTGGATCGACGCGTTTGGATAGTCCGCGAAGGCGGGACACCATCGCCAGCACGCGAGACGCGCGCGCTCCCCGGAGTTCCACCGCCGCGCGCACTTGTTGACACACGCCCTCCGTTTTCGCTTTGCTCCGACTCCATGAAAACACTGCCCCTTTTCCTCTTCACGATGTGCGCCGGTGCCGCCTTGGCAAATGCTGCGGACTCGCCGCTGTATGCGATCCCGCTGAAGGACATCGAAGGGAAGGATGCAACGCTCAAGGCGTACGCGGGCAAGGTGCTGCTCGTGGTGAATGTCGCGTCGAAATGCGGCCACACGCCGCAATACGAGGGGCTTGAGGCGCTGTGGAAAAAGCGGCGGGAGCAGGGAGTCGTGGTGCTCGGTTTTCCCTGTAATGACTTCGGCGCGCAGGAGCCGGGCACGGAGGAAGACATCAAGCAATTTTGCGCGTCGAAATTCAACGTGAGCTTTCCGATGTTCTCGAAGCTGCATGTGAAGGGGCCGGAGCAGCATCCGCTTTACGAGGTGCTGACGGGGAAGGATTCGCCGACGCCGGGTCCGGTGAAATGGAACTTCGGGAAGTTCCTGATTGGTCGCGATGGGAAGGTGCTGGCGCGTTTCGATTCCGGGGTGAAGCCGGATGCGCCCGAGTTAGCTGCGGCGATCGACGCGGCGCTGGCGGCGAAGTAATCAGCGGGGCGCTGGCGTGGATTCGATCCACGTGAACTTCTTTGCCGCGGCGCGCGCCTGCTGGATTTCGGCGTCGTTGAGCAGCGTGCCGGTCGTCCCGCTGGCCATCAGATTCGTGGTGTCCTGCCGGTGCGGGAGGCTGAGTGCGTGTCCGAGTTCGTGGGAAGTGACGCGCGGGATCGGCTCGTCGATGCCGCCCTCGACGGGACGCAGCGCGGCGGTGTCCTTCACAAAAATCCCGCGCGGGGTGTAGAAGCCGTTCACGTCGAGCTGCTTCACGTAATAGACGTTGAACGCCGTGCTGGAGCGGGTCTCCGGG
>JAYVRQ010000776.1:0-2908 GCA_043776145.1 Chthoniobacteraceae bacterium | reverse complement strand
GTGGTCGCCGGTCTTGCGTCGCTCACGGGTGGTTGGGATCTACCTTGGTCACTATCGCTTTGGCAAATATGTAACCTGCACATGGCCGTCACCTTCGGTCTCTTCCACCTCATCTACGCCGCCTGCACCTGGCCGCGGAAATCTTTGGCGTCTGACTCCGGCGTTGAACCATGAACCGATGCTCGACTTCGACAAACTCGACCGGACCATCCATGAGAAAGGTCGCCTCGGCATTATGACGCTCCTCGTCACCCGCCAAAGCTGGCCGTTTCAGGACTTGAAAGCGGAACTAAAGATGAGCGACGGCAATCTCATCTCGCATCTCCGCACGCTGCACGATGCCGGCTTCGTCGCTTTCACGAAGGAAGTGCTCGACCGCCCGCAGACGAGTTATTCGCTTACGGCGAAAGGACGGAAGGCTTTTCAAGACTACCTCGCGGTGCTCGAACAAATCGTGAGCGCGGGACGCAGCGAAAGTTAGAAAGCCGCGACCCATCACACCCTGCACAACACTATGAAAATACTGGCACAAATCGGAGCCGCCTTGTCATTCGCCTTCTTTTTACTCTCAGGCATTATCATTCTCACGAAGGTCGATCCACATGCGTCCGATGCCATCATCGGGGCTGTCCTCGGATTTATTTTGCTGGGGATCGCCTTTTTTGTGGGACCGCTGCTTTGGCTGGCGGCAGAGAAGTGGTGCCCGAAACAAAACGGCAAATGAGTCCGCACACCTCCAGCATCCCATCGTTTGCCATATAACTTTGCCGCACAAAGCAATGAACCCACAACCGCTATGATCGTAAAACTCGCAGAACACTACGGCCTCTGCTTTGGCGTCCGGGATGCCATCGCGCAGGCGGAACAACTCGCCGGACGCGGCCCGCTGACCATCCTCGGCGAACTCGTCCACAACCCCGTCGTCCGCGAGCGCCTCGCCGCGCGCGGCGTCCGCGAAGGCGCGCTCGAACGCATCGCCAGCGCGCCCACCGCCCAGGTGATGATTACCGCGCACGGCGCATCCGACACCGCGCGCGCGGCTTGGCGCACCGCCGGATTCGGCGTTGCCGATGGGACGTGTCCGCTCGTCCGCCACGCACACGATGAATTGAAAACGCTCGTGCAACTCGGCTGTTTCCCCATCGTGATCGGCAAACGCGGACACGTCGAAGTGATCGGGCTGACCGGCGATTTTCCCGAAACGCACGTCCTCGAAGCCGAAGCCGACATCGCCAGCCTTCCAGCGCGCGAACGCTACGGCGTGATCTCGCAAACCACCCAGCCGCTCGAAAAAGTCCGCGCCCTCGTCGAAGCCCTGCGCCGCGCGCGGCCCGGCAGCGAAGTGCTTTTCCGCGACACCGTTTGCCAGCCGACGAAGAACCGCCAGAACGCGCTGCGCAAACTCATTGCCGAGTGCGACACGATGGTCGTGGTCGGCGGGCGCAACAGCAACAACACGCTCCAACTCGTCGCCGCAGCGAGCATCGCGGGGCTGACCGTGCATCACATCGAACGCGCGGATGAACTGGATGCGGATTGGTTTTACGAGTCGCAGATCGTCGGCATCACCGCTGGCACCTCGACGCTGAAAGAAACCGTCGCCGCAGTCCATGCGCGACTCGAACAGATCGCGCTGAGTTTTGCGCAAACAGTGGAGGCCACCGTATGAACTACGCGCGTTGGATCGCACACTTCAAAGCCAACAAGCTCGATCGCCCCGAGCCCGATTGGTCCGCACCCTTTTCAATGCCCGAGGACAAACGCCGACTGCTCGCCAAATCCATTGCGGAATACCAGCTCGGCGACGGCGGCGGGGAATGCCGGCTCGTCGCGCGGGATGCGGAATCCTTTCGCGGCAGCGCGGAAGGGGCGCGCGTCGTCGTGGATTGCTGGTTCGCGGAGGAGCGCGAGCATTCGCGATTGCTGGCGCGGGCAGTCGAGCGGATCGGCGGGGAGTTCATCACGGACACATTTGCCTTCCGCATGTTTTACGCGTGCCGCCGCGCGCTCGGCGTGCAGTTCGAGATGCTCGTGCTGCTGATCGTGGAAATCGTGAGCACCGGCTACTACCGCGTGATCCGGCGTCACGTTGGCGACAAGCCGCTGGCGGACATGTGCAAACTGATTCTGCGCGATGAGGCACGTCACATCGACTTTCACCGGGATCGCCTCGCGGCCCGGCACCCATGCGGCTTCGGAGCCGGGCGCGCGCTGATGTTTCGCCTGCTCGCCGATTGCTGCGCGGCGTTTCTCTGGCATGGCCACGGTCGATGCCTTCGTGCGCTGGGTGGGACGCGCGCGGAATTGTTTCGCCACGTTCGCGGCGGGGTCGCCGGCTTTCTCAGCGAACTCGCCGCAGTCACACTCCCCGGCGCGTCGCGCATCCCGATAAAAATAGACTCGAACAGAAAGCCGTCCGCCGTGGTCTTTGAGAAATGGAAACAACCCCTTCCCCGGTGAACGCGCCCCCGATCTTTCCAGCGCCACCGGTATTGCCAAATGCGCGAGTGGAGCCGCCCGCGCTCGCGGATGGCGAGCGATTGTGGCCGACGCTTGTTTGCGCCGGTGTTCTCGTGGCGCTGGGCGACTTCCTGTTTTGGGGATTCACGCCAGGGCTTTCGCTGGCAATTTTCGCGGCAGTGCTGGCGACGCTGCTTTTACTGAGGAACGGGCGCGCGAGTTTGAAGCTGCGAGTGCTGGTTCCGTTCGGCCTGCTGCTCGCATCTGCGGCTCAGACCGCCGTGGAAATATCGTTCACCAATTGCGCCGTGATTGCCGCGCTGTTCGCGGTGCTGATGGGTGAACTTTATTTCACCAATCTGGCGGCGGGATGGGCGCGATGGTCGGAGTCGATCGTCGCATGGTTGGGCGCTCCGGGTCGGTGGGTGTGGCTGCTTCAGGCCGTGGG
>JAYVRQ010000775.1:0-9800 GCA_043776145.1 Chthoniobacteraceae bacterium | reverse complement strand
AAGCCGACGCCGCGCTCGCGCAGGTCGCGCGCGCGCTCACGCTCGACACCGAGGAACCCGCCGACACCGCCGCGCTGCGAATGCTGCGCGCCGAAATTTACCGCTCGAAAAACGAGCCGAAAAAATCGCTCGAAGACTGCGACGCCGCGCTGAAGCTGCACCGCCGGAATCCTGAGTGGTACATCTTCCGCAGCGACATCCACCGCCGGCTGAAGCTGCCGCAGGAACGCCTCGCCGGGATCGAGGAAGGCATCGCGCAAACCGGCGCGGGCGTGCTCGAAATCGAGCGCGTCGAGGCAATGCTCGACGCCGGCCAGCCCGCCGCCGCGCTGAAAATCATCGAGACCGAACTCGCCGATTCGCGCCTCAAAAGTTCGTGGCTCATCCGCCGCGCGCGCGCTTTTCAGGCGCTCGGAAAAAAGAACGAGGCGCTGACCGACCTCACGGACGCGCTCGATGAAATCGCCGTGCGGCTGAATCCCAAAACGCCCGACGCGCCGCTGCTGCTCGACAAGGCGCTCGCCCACGAACTTCGCGGCGAAAAGCACGACGCCCTCCGCGCCTACGAGCAGGCGCGCGACCGCGGCGCGCCCGATTTTGTGAACGACAAAATCAAGACGCTCCAGGAGCAGATTCCGCCCGCGGAAAAGTAGGCGGCGCATCGGCGAGCACGCGCTCGATCCAGCGCGCCAGCCACGCGCAGAGCCGCGGCTTGTCCGCGCAAAACACGGGCTCGCCGTCCGGCACGCACACGCCAAAGCCCGGCCCGAATGCCGCGCCGTTCACCACGCACGCATCCGTCCGCGCGTCCGCGATCTGCCGCGCCGCCGCCGCCAGCGCATCCTCGCGCGCGCCGTTGAGTTCGTATTTCCAGCCCACGATCCGGCTCGCGGGAAAAAGCTCGCGCAGCCCGCCGATCAGCTTCAGCGCAGGCTCCAGCGTCAGCGTCAGTTCGCCCGCGCGGCTCGCAATTTTTGCCGCGGCGATCTCGCTCCCGTCGTCCGCGCGCACGCTTTTCACGCGAAAATCCGAAAGCGCCGCCGCGTGAAAAACAGCCGCGATTTCCCCGCGCCCCTCGACCGCCGCGAGTCCCGCGCGCAAATTTTCATTCGTGGTGAAAGGCACCGTCTGCGCGCTCTCGACGCGCAGCGGACACGTCGCGCCCGTCCCTTTGAAACACAACACCTCGAAACCCGCGCGCGTCAGCCGGTTCGCCAGCAGGATGCCAAGTTCGCCGGTCGAAAAATTCGTGATCCGGCGCACTTCATCGATCGGCTCGTAGCCCGGCCCGCAGGTGACAATAACTTTCACGCCCGCACCATGAACGCGCGCGGCTTGCGCGACAAGCTGCGGCATCGCATCCTCGCGCGATGGATCGAGCCACCGCCATTTCCGAAATCCGCGAAGCCTGCAACGCCATCGCCGCCGGCGTGACGCGCGTCCACCCGCTGCTCCCCGCCCTCGCCGACGAGCCAACGAAATCGGAAATCGTGAAGGCGCTCTTCGAGCTGACGAAGCACGTCGAAGTCGTGAAGAAGCAAGTGATGCGTCTCGAAAAACGCGACGACAGCGCGCTGCTGTAAAGTCGCAGCTATTGCACGTCCCAGTTACCTTGGTCGTCTGCCGTACCGACGATCCCATCGTGTCCGGCAGAAAAGAGGTCGTAACTCTTGGGATTGTGAACGCCCGGTTGCACGTATTGGTATTCCTTCCCGTAGGGATCCTTCGGCACTTTCTCGATGAGCGGGCGCAGCTTGCCACCCGGTGGATTTAGTAATGCTTTCAAGCCCTCTTCCGTCGTCGGAAAATGACCGACTCTTGCATCGTACATCATCAATGATGGCTTGATCGCCTCAATATCGACCTCGACCCTGACATCCCTCGCGGTAGTAATATGATCCTTCATCATGTATATCGCGGAACCTGCGAGGATGGAGATGATCATGACTACGACCATGATTTCCAAAAGCGTGAAACCGGCGGAGCGAAAATGCAGTGAGTGTTTCATAAGGGTTGCGAGACAGATTTGCAGCCGAGGCGCTGCCGGTGGTGAATGAGTTGCAATCCGACAGCCACCCCCGCAAATGCGTTCGATTTTCCCTTCGTCTGACTTGGACTCTCATTCGTGTTCACCTCACCGCACCTCGTTTTCCCGCCAGGCAGTCGTGCCGACTACCGCCACGGATCGCAGCGCAAGACTGGCTGCCCGTCCCCACACCATTCGTGCGCCGACGAGTACCGCCAGTGCTCCGGCAGCACCACCAGCCCGCGCTTCACCGGGTTGGCGTGAAGGTAGTCGCGTTTCTGCTGCATCATCTCGTCGCCCCGGATGGCCTGCGGATGCGAGCCTTCCTGCCAGACTTGATGTTCGCTATGCGTCTTGTGCGCCTTGCAGAAATACCGGAGTTGATTCAGCAGCCACTCGCGCCGCTCTGTCTGCAACTGTTCCAGAATCCGACGCGCCGTGAACTTCTTGAAATCGGCCAGCGTGCCCGCGAGATCGGGCGCGGCGAGGATTGCGTGGAAGTGATTGTCGAGGATGACCCAGGCGTAAATTTTGAGGCTCTTGTGTTCGCGGCAGAACTTTAGCGATTCAACAAGGATGTCGCACGTCGCGGCGGTGGTGAAAACAGGGAGCCATTCGACGATCGTCGTGGTGACGAAATGGGAGAGCGTCGAATCATGCACGAGGTAGCGGCTGCGCATGGGCGGAGGGTGAGCGAAGCGGTTTCGCAGACAAGTGCGTTCCGTGCGTCAGTGCGTTTCACTCCTCGTGCGACTCCCTCATTCCCAAACTCCGTTTGGGAACGCCATTGCGGGCGAAACTCTGTTTCGCGTGGAGGGGGTGTCCGCGGGCGGGGGCGCACCGTCCCCACCTGCGGACACCCCCGCCTGGGAAACAAAGTTTCCCTCCCAATGGCGTTCCCAAACAGAGTTTGGGAACGAGGGGAAAGTTTGCCGCTCCAGCGGCGAGGAGGATAAGTGGCGGGACTGTCCGATCCTTACGGTTTCGCACCCAATACCCGATAGAACTGCGCGTTCGATGTGTCCGGTGTGAAGTCGATTTCGATCCTGCCAGTCTGCGCATCGTACGTAGGTGTGAAGCCGGTCAGCGGCGTCCAAGTGCCCAGGTTCGGCGATTTTTCCATGCCGAGGCTCAGATGGAAATGGCCGGTTGCTGCATTCTTTTCCAGCAGCGGGCTGCCTAGCGCCAGCGTCTGCATGTCGCTGGCCCGGAAGAGCCCGTTGTTCCGCAGCGTGGTGATAAGCGCGGTGTTATCTACCAAAGGATCGAAACCATAGGCTGCGAGATTCATCTCGGCTTGGTTGCTCACGCCATCTCCGTCGTCATCCCCCTCGGCGACGATGCCTCGGCCGGTCAGGGCAATGTCGAAGGGGTTCTCATCCGCATCGTTGCTGGCGATGTGCAGCGCGGCATTCTTCAAGCCGATGCTGGTGGGGGCAAAACGGATGGTGAAAGTGGTGCTGCCACCGCCTGCGATGCGCGGGGCGGCTTCCACGGTAACTGCGAAGTCCGCGGCGGCTGGGCCGTCGAGGGAAAGGCCCACGCCGGTGAGGTCGGCGTCGCCGTAGTTCTGAATTGCGAACGTCCGGCTGGCCGTCGCGCCCGGAAGAATTCCGCCGAAGGACACCGTCGCAACTCCGTCCACGCGGTTTATGCCTGGAGGTTGCTCCACAGCGATTTCGGGCCCCGGTGAGAGCGCTTGGTAGCGCACGATCGCGAAACCGGAGGAGCCCGACGGAGGGATTTGGGGGCTGAGTCCGCCGACTACAATTTTCCCATCGGTTTGTACGGCAATGCTGTAGCCCTGATCCTGGCCGCCGGAGACATCCGTGCTCACAATTCCAGTGCCGTTGAACGTCGTGTCCAGACTCCCATCGGGATTGTAGCGCATCACCACGAAGTCGTCTTGAGGGCCGACCGTCGGCGGCACGTATGAAAACCCCGCCACTACGATCTTGTGATCGTTTTGCAACGCCACGCTGTTACAATACCCACGTCGCGCACCGAGGTAAGAGGTCACCATGCCTGTGCCATTGAAGCTTGCATCCAAGCTACCGTCGGCATTGTAGCGCACGACACCGAAGCTTGTGTTGCCGACGTCTTGGACAGTTCCCGCAGCCACGATCTTGCCGTCGTCTTGCAGCGCCGCCGTGAACTCACTCACTCCAATGCCGAAGGGTGTCGTCACCTTGCCTATGCCGTTGAAGGCCGTATCCAGGCTTCCATTGATATTGTAGCGCACCACCGTGACGGCACCTGAAGCCACCCCCGCGATTACGATCTTTCCATCGCTCTGCACGCCCACGCTGTTGCCACCGCTGTTCGGGGTAGTCACTTTGCCGGTTCCGTTGAAGCTCGTGTCCAGACTTCCATCGCTATTGAAGCGCATCACCAAGCTCCCTGATGAAGAGTCCCCAGCGGCTACAATCTTGCCATCGCTCTGCAGAGCCACGCCGCGGCCAACATCTCCACCATCGGTGGTTACCTTACCGGTGCCGTTGAAGCTCGCATCCAGGCTCCCGTTGGGATTGTAGCGCGCCAGTGCAAAGCCTATTCCATCGCTGTTCCCGGCTACTACGATCTTTCCGTCGCCCTGTACAACAATACTACGGCCGTTATCGCCAGGGCCGAAGTCTGTGAGCACGAAGCCAGTGCCGTTGAAACTCGTGTCCAGACTCCCATTGGCATTGTAGCGCACCAGCGCGAAGTCACTCTTAGTGCCGTCGAATTGTGCGGTGCCAGCGGCCACAATCTTTCCGTCGCTCTGGAAGGCGACGCTAGTGCAGAAGTAATTGCGCCCGCCCAAATCAGTGATCACCTTGCCGGTGCCGCCGCCAAACGTGGGATCGAGATCGCCCGGCGCGGAGAAGGTCGGGTGAACGAAGACCGCAAGCGTGGCGAAAGCGAGAGTAGCAGGTAGGCGGGAAAGTTTCATGGGATTCATGGATGGGGTGAACGGTGTTGAGCGACTGGAATTCGGTGCTGGAACCGCAAAGCTTTACCATCGGATGTGCTGTACCGCCAATGGGATTGGCGTGGTGAATTGGTTGTGGCTTGCCCTCCAGCGGAGCTTTGTCTTCACCGGCCTCTCGACAATCTTTAGAACGACCCCGCCGCTTTTCTCCCGACCCAAAACACCCCGAGCAGCACCACCAAAAATCCCGCCCACGCCGGATGCGCCCAAATCTGCACGCGGCGCTCCTGCAATTCCGCCTGCGGCAGCGCAGCGATGGCGGCGATGACACCCGCGGGATCGGTGCCGTCCATCATGCGACCGCGCGTGAGTTGCGCGATCTCGCGCAGCACGTCGGGCTTCGCGGCCTGACCGCGTTTTTCGCGGCTCGTGCCCTGCACGGAAATTGTGGCATCCAGCGCGGAACCCGCATCGGCGCAGGAAAGGCGGACGGTGTGCTCGCCCGGTTCGGTCGGCGTGAAGACCGCGGTGAAAAGTCCCCACGCTTCCTCGCCCGGCGGATTCATGCGGACGCTCGATGTTTTCCCCGACGGCCCCGTGATCTGCGCGATCACCGCGCCATCGCGCAACGGCTCGCCGCCGAGGCTCGTCACGTTCGCATTCAGCGTGAGCGCGCTGCCCGCGAGCGGGCGGTCCGGCGAGTAGAAGAGCCGCATTTTTTCGCCCTGCGACATGTTCCGCTGATACGCCATCCAGCGCACGACCTGCCCCCAAAAGCGGTAGTGATATTTGTCCTCGACGCCCTTGCGCCAGCGCCACGCGCCGTCGGTGCCCATGAACAAAATTTTCCCGGAGCCGAACGTCTTCGTCACGAGCAGCGGCACGCGCCCGAAGCGGTTCGTCTCCGTCGCGTGCGTCGCGAGAATTTCCGCGCCGGCCTTCGCGCGCACGGCGGGCGCGTACCATTGGAAACCGGGCAGCGTCGCCCACACGCGCGCGCTCGCTTCGTCGGTGTCTTCGAGCTTCGTGAGCAGGCTGCGCGTGCCGGATTCCGTGAGCGCGAACCGGCCCGGCGACGAAGTGCCCCAGCCGCGCGGCTGCGTGTCGTCCCACACGATCGGCACGAGTTCCGCGAGCGCGGTGCCTTGCAGCGACGCTTCGTTTCCGCGCAGGCCCGGCATGAAGACGAGCCCGCCCGCCTGATCGCGCACCAGCTTTTGCAAAGACGCGCAGTGCTCCGCGGTGAGCTGGCCTTTTTCCACGCCGACATCGCCGAGAAAAACCACGTCGTATTTCGTGAGTTCCTCGTCCTTCGGCATTGCCGCGAGATAGCCGCGTCCCGCGCCGGGCTTTTCGAGATCGGGCTGGAAAAGGAGACAGTTCAGCGAGACGCCGGGATCGCGTTCGAGCGCGTTGCGCAGGTAGCGATATTCCCAGCGCGGATACGACTCGACGATGAGCACGCGCAGTTGCTCCTTGCGAATCGCGAGCGGCGCTTCGATCGCATTGTTTTCCACGAAACGCTCGCCGCCTGTCTTCGGCACGGTCAGCGTCACTTTCATTTCGCCCGGACGATCCGGCTTCCAGACGATCACATCCTGCAAACGGCTCATCGCCGGGATGACCACGGACTTCGTCACCACTTCACCCGTCGAGGATTTCATCTCCACGGTCGCGGCCTCATCGCGCGGCAGCGAACTCTCGATGCTGAACGGCATCCGCAGCGGTTTTCCCGCGATGGCAAACGTCGGCACGTCGAAGCTCGTCAGCTCCACATCGGGAAGGCGCGTCTCAGCTCCGAGCGGGACGGCGAACACCGGCACCTCGCGCATCCGCAAGCGCGTCGCCGCCTGCGCGGGCGGTTCGCCGCTGTTCCAATCGCCATCGCTCAGCAAGACGACCGCGCTCAGCCGCGGATGTTTTTCCGCCGCCGCGAGCAGCGCCGCGTTGATGTCCGTGCCTTCCTCGGGCGGTTCCTGGCTGGAGGAAAAAGATTCCACTGCGACTTCCATCCGCTCCGCGATTTCGCGCCACGCCGCGAGGTCCGTCAGCGGCTTGGCGAGTTCGGCGCGCGACTTCGGCTCCGCCGCCGGATTGGCGGTATCAATGCCGTCTCGCGTCTCCATCGAGTGCGACGCATCGTTCAGGATGAGCAGCGTCGGCTTGCTCTCCGGCTTGAAAACCTCGCGCCATTCCGGCTGGTTCAGCGTCACTGCGATGCCCGCCGCGATGAGCACGCGCAGCATTTCCAATACGCCCGTGGAAGTGCGAAAACCGCTGCGCTTCCACGCCATCCACGCGAGTCCGGCGATGATGAGCACGAAGACCACGCCGACTGCGAGCGATGTCGGCGTTTGTGTGAAAACGAGGGACTGGCTCGCGGGTTTCATTGTCCCTTTTGTCCTTTCGGTCCTTCTCGTCCCTGGAAAGCGTTCAATGGCATGGTCGCGTTCAAAGTTTTTGCAGCTCCGGTTCGGTTGGCGTTTTCGAGGACGGAAGGGACTCCCGCCGCGGCGGCATGCACAGCAGCGCCTCCCCGAGAATCGCCAGCGCCATCGCCATCAAAAACGTGCGCCAGACTTCATTCGTGAGGCTGCGGCCACCTTCGAGATTGTCGGTGAGCACGCGGAAATCGAGGCCGGCGAACAAATCGTTCAGCGCGGGCGTGGAAAGCGCGGCGGGCACATCCTCACCCGGCGGGCGATTCAGCGCGGTGATCCGATCGCCCGCCGTCACGATGCCCGCGTGCAGCGGGAGGTCCGTCGAAAGCACCGCGTCCCCTTTTTCCTCGACGCGCTTCCATTGCGAAGGATCGCCGCCCAGCGCATTCGCCGACGCCACGCGCTGCTGCGCTTTTCCGAGCGTGCGCGCGCCGTCGTTCAGCGCGCGATGGAGCAGCGCGAACATCACCACGCCATCGCGCGCAAGACTCGACGCGGACGGCCCCGGCAGCGTGCCGAGAAAATAAACGCTCCCAAACTGCGAGCGCATCAGCAGCGGCGCGCGTCCGCCGACTCGCGCGAGCGGAACGCCTTCGCCCGCGATGCCGCAGCGACGCGTGACTTCCAGCGTACCGACGGGCAGCGCCGCCGCGTCGCGCGTATTCGCGAGGAGGTCGGCATCGTTGCGCCACCATTCCACGGCGAGCGGTTTGTCGGCGGCACCGGTTTCCCAGCGTTCCCAACGCAGCCCGAAAATCTCCGAGTCGTCCGGCGTTTCCGGCGGGAGAAAAATAATCGTGCGCCCGGCGGCGGCGTGATTTTGCAACTGCCGCGCGAGCACGTCGTCCGGCTTCGGGATCGGAGCGTGCCAGACGATGAGCGCGGCTTCTTCCCACGGAATTTCCGCCGCGTGCCGCGTACCGAGCGTCGTCGCCACATATTTGCGCGACGGATCGGCGGTGGCATTCAGCGCGGCGTTCAACGGGCCGGATTCCGCTTCGTCGTCAGACACGATCACGGAGCGCATGGGCGGCGGTTCGTCGAAGACGAAATGAAACACGTTGTTCGCGGCGCAGGAATCCGTGGGCAATTCGACGCGGCCCCAGCCGCGCTTCGCCGCCTTGTCGATCGGGATGGCGTGTGCCTGCATCACGAACTGATTTTCTTTCACCGTCACTTTCAGCATCGTGGTGACGCCATTGATGACGAAGCGCAGCGGCACTTCCACCGGCTGCGGATTTTCCGCACTGCGCGCGATGCGCAGATCGAGCAGCAGTTCCGCCTTCTCGCTCGTCTCGCGCCGCGCCACGCGCTCGACGCTCACCGCGAAGTCGTCCCGCGCGATTTGTGGATAGCACAGCAGATGAAAGCGCACGCCTTTCAAACTACCGAACGCGCCGCGCAGCGTCTCCCAGCGCCCGCCCGCCGAGTCCCAATCGCTTTGCTGGAGATCGCTCAGCAGCCACACATCGGTGCGCCCCGTTTTGTTCGTCGTGATGAAATCGAGCGCGCCTTGCAGCAGCGCGGGGATGTCCGCCGCGGTTTCGGTCGCGCTGGTTTGCGGCAAATCCAGGAGCGCGTCCGCCTTCGCGAGCGGCTGCGGTTTTCCGAGCGCGCTGTCGATGAGCACGAGATGCGAGCGCGTTCCCACCGCGTCCGTGATCGCCTTCGCGACGTTGCGCAGACCGGCGGTGCGCTTGCTCACGCCGGTCGCGGGGTTCTGCTGCTCCATGCTCGCCGAGCGGTCGAGCAGGATCATCACCGTATCCGGCGCGCCGCCCGTGAGCCCGAGCCAGCCGCCCGCGAGCGGTCGCGTGATGACAAAAAGAATCGCCGCCACCGCGAGCACGCGCAGCGCGAGGATGAGCACCTGCCTCAGCCGCGAGAGCCCCTTGTTCATCCGCTGCGCGATACGCAGAAACATCATCGCCGCCCACTTCACCTGCCGCCGGCGGTAGAGATGGATGAGATGAATGATGACCGGCAGCGCGGCGAGCGGCAGGGCAAAGAGCAGCGTTGGAGCGAGAAAAGTCATGCGGCGAAGTGCGACGCCTTGGACTGCGCAGACTTGTCTGCGCTTTGCGGAGGCGGAAACTTGTTTCCGGCGGCGCGGAGCGTGCCGATGCGCCGAAAGCACGCCACGGCGGACAAGTCCGCGCCTCCGCAAAGCGCGAACAAGTTCGCGCAGTCCAGAGAGCACAGCGTGACGCTTTTCCTCATCGGCTGCCGCGTTTCGGGGTTCGGCCGAGGAGGAAGCGCGCGAGCACGTCGTCGTAGCGCTCGTCCATTTTCACGCGGTGATAATCCATCGCGGTCGTGCGCACGATGTCGTCCATTTCGGCGAGGTAAAGGCGGACGGCTTCGCGGTAATTGCGCGCGATGAGCGAGGGGTCGGCGAGGATGGCTTCGCCGCCTTCCA
>JAYVRQ010000774.1:0-9822 GCA_043776145.1 Chthoniobacteraceae bacterium | reverse complement strand
GCATTTTCCCGTTCGAGCAGCCGCTTTACGAGCAGTCGGGATTGAAGACGGTCTTCGTCGGGCATCCGATGATTGATTCGCTGGCGGCGAAAAAAACGGGCGCAGCGCGCGAGGAAAAGCTCGTCGGGCTTTTTCCAGGTAGTCGCGAAAAGGAGGTGCGAAAACTTTTCCCGGTGATGCTGGAGGCGGCTTACGTGATGAGCAGCGTGGAAGAGGATTTGCAATTTGAGGCGGCGGCGGCTTCACCACAATTAGAAGCGATCATGCGTGAAATCCTGGACGAGTGCTCATGGATTCTCGCGTATATCGGCGACAGGATCACGATCTCTCTGAATTCGTCTCATTCCCTCATGCAACGCGCGACGGCGGGAGTCGTGGCATCTGGAACGGCGACATTGGAAGCGGCCTATTTTGGAATGCCGCTCGTCATTGTTTACAAGGTCGCCTGGCTCACTTGGGTGGTGGGCAAGCGGCTCGTGCGCGTCGAATTTCTCGGGATGCCGAACATTCTCGCCGGTCGAAAGATCGTGCCGGAACTGCTGCAAGATCGGGCAAATCCATCACTGATTTCATGTCACATTTTGGACTTGGTCAATTATCCGGCAATACGGACAGAGCAACAGAACCGCCTCGCAGAAGTGACGGCAAAACTCGGCGACCCTGGCGCGGCGCGGCGCGCGGCGGAGGCGATTTGCGACGCGCTGCGATGAACCCGGACGCCGCCATTGAGGGCCAACGGCCCGCAAACAAGCCAGCCCAGGGCAACGCCCTGGGTCACGGCATCCAAATCGGAATCAGCCCTGAAAGGGCGAGACAAATGCGTGAAGCGGTTGTGTCGCCCTTTCAGGGCTTGCCGCTTTTTTCCACGGAACCCAGGGCGTTGCCCTGGGCTGGCTTGTTTTGCACCCTTGGTGCGCGAAGGCGGTGTTTGCGATGAAGGCACTCATCGCGCTTTTGTTCGCGCTCATCGTCGCGCTGCTCGCGATTCGGAATCTGCCGTGGCATCTCGACGACAAGGATCAGGCGAAGCAGGCGTTCACTTCTTTCGAGATAATCGAGCGCGGGCACTGGTGGTTCCAGCACACGCCAGCCGGCAAGATCGCAACAAAGCCGCCGCTCGCGGGCTGGATTTCCGCAACGCTCTCCCCGCTCGGCTGGGACATCGCGTGGCGGCTGTCCGGCTTCGTCTGCGCACTCGCGACGCTCGCGATCCTGTGGCGCGCGGGAAACCGGCTCGGTGCATTCGGCGGACTCGTGGCGGCAGCGGCCTTTGGGCTGAATCATTTCTCGCAGCGCCTCGCGACTCTCGTGCGGACGGACATGCTGCTCGCGTTCTGCATCTTTCTCGCGGGCTTCCTCGTGCATGAAAACGTGCGCCGCGCGCAGCCGTGGACCACGCGCGAACGGTGGCTGCTTTTCCTCGCGATCCTCGCGTCGATGCTCACGAAAGGCCCGATCGCCTACGCCTTCCTGCTGCCGGGCGTGCTCACGTTTTGGTGGCTGCGTCGTCGGGCGAAGGCGGAAGATTTCGCGTGGGCCGGATGGTGGCCGTGGTTCGGGCCGCTGCTCATCTTTGGCGCATGGGCGGGCCTCGGCATCTGGCAGAGCCCGGAGTTTTACCGGCAAGTCGTCGAGATCGAATTCCTCGGGCGCTTCACCGTCGGGGAAACCGCCGTGCATCACAATCAAGGGCCGCATTTCTACTTCGCGAACGTGCTCGCGAAATTCGCGCCGTGGAGCGTGCTCTTGATCGCGCTGCATTTTCGCAAGGACGTGCGTGCCGCTCTGGCAAAGGATCCCGCGCGACTCTGGCTCGTCTGCTGGGCGCTGGGCGGGCTCGTCTTCATGTCGCTCGTCCCCTCGAAGCGCGCGGATCGCATCTTCCCCGTCATTCCCCCGCTCTGCCTGCTGCTCGCGAGCACGCTCGCGCCGCTCGTGGACACGCAAATCTGGCGCACATCCGGGCGGCGGATCGCGACCATCACCACGATCCTCGCCAGCGTCATCACGCTCGGCGCGGCGGTTTACGAAATCACGGACGGCTACCGTCACGATCAGGGCGGGCTCGTGCGTTTTGGAAATGCCGCGCGTGACCTCGCCGCCGCGCACCCCGAGCGGCTCGCCGTGATGAGCGGCAAGGACGAAGGAATGCTCCTCTACACGCGCCAAACCGAATTCACGAAACCCGACGCCGCCCTCGCAAAATGGCGGGCCGGGGAAATCGACTGGCTCGTGATGAACGACAAGGACTTCACCAAGCGCGGTCGCGACTTCGAGCCGCACCGCAAAGTCGCGGAACTGCCGCTCCTTCCCGAAAAATTCAGCGGCTACGTGCTGCTGGAAAGGAATTGATGCTCCGGCGCATCGCGGCGTCCGGCCATGAGCCGCGAGCGAATATCCACTCAACATCCTGCGCGCGCAGCGCCGCGAACCCTCTCCCAATCAGCCTTCCATGAAAACATCCGTCCTCTTCTTTGCGCTCTCTGCGTTCCTTTGCGGCCAATCCCCCGCCGTGCATCTGCGCATGGAATTCGCCGCGCCTGAGTCGTCCGAGGAAGTCCCCGCGCCCTTCCTCTACGATCCGCTGGAGAAAAAATCGCTGCCGAACACGCGCTCGCTTTCGCTGAAAAGTGGCGACGCGCCGCTCGCGGTAAAGGCGGCCATCGCGAGCGGGCAGAGCTTCACCATCGAGGCTTTCGTGAAGCCGCTCGCGGCGGTGGATGCGCCGTTCGTTTTTAAGAAACGGCTCAGCGACAAGGCCGCGGACGTGGGGCTCGCGATGAATTATTTGTCGCAGCACAATCAATTTTACTTCCGCCCATTCGTGACGCCGCCGGGCCAGTCGCGGCAGAATATTTCCTGCGGCTACTACAGCAGCGCCGCGCAGTATCAGGGCGAAAAAGACACGGCGTGGCGGCACATGGCACTGGTCTTCGACGCGGCGCGCAAGACCGTAACGGGCTACATCGACTACTATCTCGCGGGCACGCAGCCGATGACGGACGCACTCACTTTCGACGACGGCCCGCTGGAAATCGGCGGCGGAAAATTCGCAGGGCTCGTCGATGAAGTGCGCGTGACGGAGCGCGCGCTGCGGCCCGCGCATTTTCTCCGCGCGCGGCAGGAGGCGCTGAGCGGCGTGAGCTTCGACAGCGCGCAGCAGATCGTGCCGGATGACGCGGGCTGCGTGGATGTGAAGGAACACTTCGGCGCGGTCGGTGATGGGAAGACGGACGACACCGCCGCGTTCGCGCGCGCCTTCGCCACACTGTGTTCGCGTGTGCCGCTGGCGTATCATACGCTGCTCGTTCCGCCGGGCACTTATCTCATCACGGACACGATTCAGGGCGGGCGTTTCATCGACGTGAAAGGCGCGGGGCCGGAGAAGACCGTGCTCCGGCTGAAGGACGGCGTCTTCACCGATCCCGCCAATCCCAAACCGATCCTGCGCCTGAGCAGTTCGCAGGGCGCGCCCGGTTCCTACAATGGCGTGAATGGCAGCAGCATCAGCGTCTATCTCGATGAGATGACCTTCGACACCGGCAAAGGAAATCCCGGTGCGCGCGGGCTCGAATACCACGCGAATAATGTGGGGCGGCTGGAGAACGTCGCGATCCGCAGCGGCGACGGCGCGGGCGTGTGCGGGCTCGATCTCACGCATCACGATTGCGGCCCGGCGCTGGTGAAAAATGTGCGCGTCGAGGGTTTCGATTACGGCATCCAGTCGCGGCATCAGGAATACTCGATGACCTTCGAGCACGTCCGTCTGCGCGGGCAGAAAAAGGCGGGCGTGTTCAATCAGGGGAACATCCTCGCCATCCGCGGACTCGTTTCGGAAAACACCGTCCCCGCCATCGTGAGCGAGGGCGCGAACTCGATGGTGACGCTGCTGGATTCCACGCTCACCGGCGGCGCGAAAGGCGAGTCCGCGATCAAGGCCGAAGGCGCGCTCTACGCGCTGCGCGTGAAGACGACGGGCTACGGCAGCGCGGTCGCGAAACGCATTCTCGTTTCGCAAAAGCCGCTGGAGTGGCGCGACGAAATCGTCGCCGGGCCGGACCTCGCGGAGTACGCGGGCGATCAAATCGTGAACGGCTTCGGCACCGCGAAAGGCGCGCTGAAACTGCCGGTCGAAGAAACACCCGAGCCGCCCGCGGTGCCGGTGGGCGAGTGGATCAGCGTCGCGAAATTCGCGGACAAAAAGAACGGTGATGACTGGTCGCCCGCCGTGCAGGCCGCGATCGAAAGCGGCGCGCGGGTCATCTATTTCCCAAAAAACATCCACATGGAATTTCACACGCCGATCCGGGTGCATGGGAAAGTGGAGCGGCTCGCTGGCTTCGGCAGCGAGCTGAACTGGCCGTCGAAAGTTTGGAAAAATCCCGGCCAGCGCGAGCAGATGAACGCCGCGAGCGCGCCGCCGCCGCTGCTCATTTTCGACGAGCCGGATGCACAGCGCGTCGTCGTGCTCGACCGGCTCGGCTGCGTCCACATCCAGCACGCCTCGCCCGCCACGCTCGTGCTGCGCAGTTCCTCGCCGGGCCGCTACTCGACCGGCGCGGCGGGCGGGAAACTTTTCGCCGAGGACGTGGGCGGCGCGGACTGGCATTTCGACCACCCGCAGCGCGTCTGGGTGCGGCAGTGGAATCCCGAGAGCCACGAAGTCGGCCCGTGCGTTCACAGCCGGGGCGCGACGATCTGGGCGCTCGGCTTCAAGACCGAATACACGAGCCAGAAATTTTTCGCCGAATCCGGCGCGCAGACGGAAATCCTCGGCTCGTTCATTTACCCCATCGGCAAAATCCCCGAGGACCGTCCCATCTTCGAGAACCGCGACAGCCGCATGGCGCTCGTCTATGGCACCAGCGTCTATGCCGCGAATCACAAGCTGCACATCCGCGACACGCGCGGCGGCGAGACGAAGACGTTCGGCAACGACGCACTGAAATGGGCGGGCAGCCGCGGGCGAATGGATTTGTTCGTCACGGATGGGAAGTGAAGCCTCGGAGTGACGCGGAAGCGGGCGGGCTTCATTGCGGTTCCGCCGATTTTTCGGGCTTCTCTTCCTCGGCGGGCGGCGCGTCCTTTTTGGCCAGGGCGTTGTACTCCGCGGTTTGGCGCGACCAGATCGCGGCGAGTTCGCGGATTTTCTCCGGCTTTTCTGACGCGAGGTTTTTGGTTTCGGAGCGGTCGGTGGCGAGGTCGTAGAGTTCCCACTCGCTGTCTTTTCCGGCGGCGACGATTTTCCAATCGCCGGCGCGGAGCGCGCGGTTGCCTTCGTGCTGCCACCAGATCGAGTCGCGCGTGACGGTGCCGTCTTTGGCGAAAAGCGGGACGAGGCTTTTGCCGGGCGCGGGCGGGACGGGCTGGCCGTTCCACTTTTCAAAAGGTTTGCCACCGGCGACTTCGAGGATTGTCGGCACGAGGTCGATGACGTGGCCGGGCGTCGTCCGCAACTCGCCGCGCGCGGCGAGGCCGGCGGGCCAGCGCAGGATGAGCGGCGTCGCGATGCCGCCTTCATGCACCCATGTTTTGTGGCGGCGGAACGGGGTGTTCGCCATGCTCGACCAGCCCGGTCCGAGGCTGAGAAAAGTCGCGCCCGTCCCACACACGGCGTCGGGATCGTGGCCGTCGCCGCGCACCATCATTTCGGCGCTCGCACCGTTGTCGGAGAGGAAAAAGACGAGCGTGTTTTCCCGCGCGCCCATCGCTTCGAGTTGCGCGAGCACGCGACCGATTTCGCGATCCATGCGGTCCACCATCGCGGCGTGGACGGCCATTTTTTCCGCCTGAAACTCGCGCTGCTCCGCAGTCAGCGTGTCCCACGCGAGCGGGCGGTTCACTTCGTTCGGGCCGAGCTTTTTCATCGCGGCGGGATAGGCGTACGGCGGTCCTACTTCCCGCTCGATCGGCGCGAGCACGCTACCGCCGATTCCCAGCGCGTGCATCCGCTGCCAGCGTTCATCGCGCATCGCATCCCAGCCGCGCAGATATTTTTCCTTGTACCGCGCGATGTCCTCCGCCGGAGCTTGCAGCGGGAAGTGCGGCGCGGTGAAGGCGAGGAACTCGAAGAACGGTTGCGCGGCGAATTTCTCGGCGTGCTCCTTGAGGCACTTGATCGCGTGATCGGCAATGGCCGTGCTCGAATAGTAGCCGCTGTTCGCGGCGGCGGGTGGAAGCGGCACATCGTCCTCGGTGTGCTGACGCGGGACAAAGTGGCGGTCGTAATCTTCGAGGTTGTAGGAGTGGTCGAAGCCTATGCCTATCGGCTTCCCATCGACGTGCCATTTTCCCGAATGATACGAGCGATAGCCGAGCGGCTTCAGCATTTCCGGCAGCAGCCGCGCCCACGCGGGCCGCGTCCCGGCCGCGCCGCTTTTCACGCCCGGCACCTTGTCGCGCCGGACGGCCTGCGCGTAGTAGCCGGTGAGGATCGCCGCGCGCGAGGGCCAGCAGCGCGCGGTGTTGTAAAACTGCGTGAAGCGCAGGCCGTCCTTCGCGAGCGCGTCGAGATTCGGCGTGGCGATGTCGCTGCCGAAGCAGCCTGCGTCCGAGTAGCCCATGTCGTCGGCGACGATGAGGAGGACGTTCGGCTTGGCCGCGGCGGAGGAGTGGCCGCAAAGAACGCAAAGGAGCGCAAAGAGAAGAGTTGGAATTCGTCGCATGGTGGTGGCGGGTTTTCCCCTCACTCTACCGGCACTTGGAGCCGGGAGAAAAGCTCGCGCGCGACGAGTTCCGGGGCGCTCGCGGGACCGGTGAAAGTGGCGCGCGCTGGAGCGGTGTTTTCTTTGCCAAAAAGGATCGCGCGGAGTTCCAGTGCATCGCCGCGCAACTCGGAGCGCACGCCGACGGGGAGCGCGCAATCGCCCGCGAGCAGGCGCTGCACTTCGCGCTCGGCGCGGATGCAGGTGAAGGTGGGCGCGTGATTGATGGCGGCGAGGACGGCGTTCACTTCGGGGCGGTCGGCGCGCGATTGCAGGGCGATGGCTCCCTGGCCAATCGCGGGCAGGAGATGATTGCGGAGGGAGATGAGGTTGAAAGTTCCATCGGAGAAATCGCAGCCGAGGCGGTCGAGGCCGGCTTGCGCGAGGATGATGCCGGCGATGTCGTCGCGCGCGGCGAGTTTGCGCAGGCGCGTGGGGACGTTGCCTCGCCACTCCTCGATGCGGAGATCGAGGCGCAGCCATTGGAGTTGTCGCGCGCGGCGGACGCTGCTCGTGCCGATGCGCGCGCCCTGCGGGATGTCGTCGAAATGGGAGAAGCCTTTCGCGATGAGCACGTCAGCGGTCGAGGCGCGTTCGAGGACGGCGGTCACTTCGAGGCCGGCCGGGTTGTGGCCGGGCAAATCTTTCAGGCTGTGAACGGCGACGTCGATCGTCCCGGCGAGGAGCGCGTCTTCGAGTTCGCGCGTGAAGAGTCCCTTCCCGCCCGCCTCACCCGCGCGCAGCAGGCTGAGATCGAGTTTCTTGTCCCCGCGCGTCACGAACACCTGCTCGTCCACTTTCATCTTCGGCCATGCCTCCGCGAGCGCGGCGCGCGTGAGGACGACCTGCGCGAGCGCGAGCGCGGAGCCACGCGTGCCGAGCACGAGGCGGTTCACGATTTCACGCCCTCCGCATGGGATGTGAACAGGATGAGGATTTGGCGTTCCATCGAAAATGGGTCGCGAGACTACGCGGAGCCAGTGGCTTTGCAAACAGCCAAGGAACGGTCGTTGGGAGAAATGCTTTGTCGATGCGGCATCCCTTTGGAACGATGCGCCCCACTTTACCAGACCCATGAAATTGCTCGACCGATACGTCAGCCGCCAGGTGCTCGTCTCCTCGATCTTCGGGGTCGGAGTTTTGAGCGTGGTGCTGGTGCTGGGGCGCGTGTTCAAGGATCTGCTCGAGATGCTCGTGAACCACAGCGTCCCGCTCGAATTCATCCTCACGTTCATCGCCTACATCCTGCCGTTCTCGCTCACGTTCACGATTCCGTGGGGCTTCCTCACGGCGGTGCTGCTCGTGTTTGGAAAAATGTCCGCGGAGAACGAATTGATCGCGCTGCGTTCGAGCGGCGTGAGCATCCCGCGCCTTTGCGCCTCGGTGTTTGTCATCGCGCTGGTCTTCGTGGGCATCTGTCTTTGGATCAATGTGGACGTGGCTCCGCGCGCGCAGGTGAAGATGAAGGAGTCGCTTTTCAACATCGCCACGAACAACCCTCTGGCGATGTTCAGCAGCGACAAGGTCATCAACGAATTTCCCGGCCGGAAGATTTACGTCGAGCAGAACGAGGGGCCGGAACTGCACAACATTCTCGTCTATGAAATGGACGACGATTCGTTTCCGATCCGCGTGGTTTTCGCGCGGCGCGGCGTGCTGAGCACGGACCCGGAGCACAGCCAGCTTTTGCTGAATCTCTTCGACGCCCAGTACGAGGAGCGGTCCGCGGACGATCCGATGAACCTGATGAAAATCAGCCTCGGCAATACGGCGAAGGAAACCACCTTCCCGATTTCGCTCCAGGAGCTTTACGAAAAGGCGAAGAAGAAAAAGGGGCTCGGCGGGATGACGGTGGCGGAGTTGCAGCAGCGTCTCAAGGAGAAGCGGGCCAAGGCGGTTTCGCCGGACGATCGAAGGCAGCAGGCTTCCGAGCGGTCCGCGGCGAAGACGGAAGTCAGCAAACGCTTTTCGTTCTCGCTTGCCTCTTTCGCGTTCGCGCTCATCGGTGTGCCGCTGGCGATCACGGCGCATCGGAAGGAAACGTCCGCCGGATTCCTCATCAGCCTCATCGTGGCGTTCGTGTATTTCATTTTCATCCTCGTCGCCGACGCGGTGAAGGAGAACCCGAAGGCGCATCCCGAGATGCTGATCTGGCTGCCGAATGTGCTCTTCATCGGCCTGGGCCTCTGGCTTTTCTACCGGCTGAGCCGGAAGTGAATTTTCGGCAAAAATTTCATCTTTTCATCCCAAGAACTGGAGCGCATTTTACTAATGAGCATTGATGAGGAAAGAAGACACCACCGAGCGCATCAGCGTTAGTTCCCTCGCGGAACTGGATGCCCTCGTGGGGAAATATCTCACGGGCGAGACGCCGGACGTTCATTGGGTGGACACGCGCACGCTCTTTGAATTCGAGTCGGTCGAGGAGGCAGTCGAGTCCGTCAACGATCCGTTTTTTCAGCAGTTCGTGGAGGGGCAAAGCTCCAGCGCGACGGTGCTGATGGAAGTGCGGAAGTTTCGCCGTTATTCCTCCGAACTGGCCATCGCATGGGAACTGGTGGCGCACCTGACCCACAACCTCGAACCGCTCCACATCTGGGGCGAAGGCGCGCGGTGGGAGGCGGCCTTTGGAAATCGCGAACCCATCCCGGCGCAGAGCGCGCCGGTGGCCGTCTGCCTCGCGGCCCTGCGCGCGCGGGGGATCGAGGTCGAATGCCAGTTCGATCCGACGGACGACTCCGCCAGCGCGGGCATCCCGGAGGCCGAGGTCCAGTCGTTCTACTCACGCTCGTAACGCCGCTTACTCGAAGTCGTAAATGACCGCGCGGGCGCAGTTCTGCTTAAAGCATTTCTCGACGAATTCGAGATGCAGCGGATGCACTTGGTAATCGTCCTGCGCCTGCTGGTGATCGAAGTGCAAATTCAGCGCCACCTGATAACTCTGATCGACCACGTCGCGATGGCTTTTCACCATGCGCCCGATGTGAAAGCTGTTCACGCCGGGGATGGGGCGCAGATACTTTTCCATGCCCGCGACGAGTGCATCGGCGGCATGGGGAATCTCGGGCTTCGTCCAGAAAATCACGACGTGGGAAAACATAAGGTTTGTTTGTAAAAA
>JAYVRQ010000773.1:0-38290 GCA_043776145.1 Chthoniobacteraceae bacterium | reverse complement strand
GAGGCTGGCGCTGCCGGTGGCGCTCGTGGCGGTGACGGTGAAGGTTTGCGTGCCTTCCTGACCGGCGGCGGGCGTCCAGGTGAAGTAGCCGCTGTTCGTCGTGGAGCTATGCCAGACGGCACCGGCGGGGAATGCCGTGGGACTGAGCGCGGGCAGCGGATTGCCGACGGCGGTGAAGAGATTCCCGATCCACGGCTCGCTCACGATGGCGCGCGCGCCGCCGAAGGTGCCACCCTGGTCGGCATAGACACCCGGCGGCGAAAGGAACGCGACGGTGATTGCGCTGCGCGTGCTTTCATTGCCTGCCGCATCCACGGCGACGAGGTAGTAAGTCTGCCCGGAACCGGACGTGCCATTGACATGCCAGGAAAGCCCGGTCGTGCTGGCAAAGGTCGGATAGGTCGTGACGCGATGCCAGCGGCTGCCGCCGACTCGGTGCGTTTTCAAGCGGTAGGCGACGACTCCGATGTTATCGGTCGAGGCGCTCCACGAAAGGTCCGCGCCGGTCGTGGTGATGTTCACTGCGGTGATGCCGGTGACTGCACTCGGTGGAGTGACATCGGGCGGCAGGGCGAGGACGGTGAGGGTGATGAGTTGCTCGGCAAAGCCCGCGCTGTTCGTGGCGCGGACGCGGGCGGTGTGGGTGCCGGTTTGCGCGGCGCTCGGCGTCCAGGAGACGAGGCCGGTCACGGAGCCGATCGTCATCCCGGCGGGGCCGCTCGTGAGGGAGAAAGCGGGCGCGGGTTTTCCGCTCGCGGCGGTCTGGTAGGTCCACGGTGTCGCGGTGGAAAGGGTGCTCGTGCCTGTGGGGGCGCTGGTGATGCGCGGTGCGAGCGTGGTGGCCGGGCGTGTGTCCACGCGCTCGATGGCTCCCGAGTTTCCACCGCCGAAAATGTAGAGGTAGCCATCGTTCCCGAGCAGCGTGGGCGCGCCGTAGTGATCTTCCGCAAGCGTGCCGAGCAGGCTCATCGCGCCGCTGGCGGGCGCGAAGGTGAAGACACCCGTGCCGCTGAAACAATAGACGAAGCCATCCGCGCCGAGTGCGGCGCGCGCGATGTAGGCAGGTGCATTGGCCAGCGCGGTCCACACGTTACTCGCGATGTCGTAGCTTTTCACCGCGGCACCGTTGAACGCGACGATGTGCCCCGCGCCATCGTAGGCCGCACACCCAGGCTGGAAGCCGGGCATCGCGAGCGCGCTCCACGCGCCATTGCCGCTCACACCGGCGTCGTAGCGAAACATCCCGCCGCTGCTGATGCTGTAGAGCCGCCCAAGATTGTCGCGCGCACCCACGCCATTCACCGCGAGAGGCTTCGCCGTCACGCCTCCGGCCGACCCGCCTGCCAGCGTATAGGTATAGCAGGCATTGGTCGCGCTGGCTCCCGGCTCGTAGCCGCCGTGAATCACGATGCGTCCGCGTCCATCCACGCCCGCGCCTTCAAACAAAATCGGCCCATTGTTGAAGTCGCCGCGGAAGACGAATTGCGCGCCGGGCGTCGCGTAGTTCCACGTCACGATGGGCGAGTTGTCGTTGCTCAGCGGATAGCCGCCGAAAAAATAAAACACGCCCGCTTTTTCCGCCGCCACGACGCCGCCCGTGGCCCCGCCGTAGTATCCGATCGGCGTCGCGAGCACTTCGCCGAGCAGCGGCAGCCCGCCGGGATTGCTCACCGCGATTTGCGCCGTGCGCTCGCTGCTCGTGAGCCCGTGCGGATCGGTGACGCGCACCCGCACCGTGCGCGTGCCGAGGCTGGTGAATGTGTGCGCGATGTTCGCGTTGCTTGCCTGGCCGGGGATGGATTGCGTCACCACGCCGTCGCCATCCCAATCCACCGCGACCGTGAACAGATCGCCCGCCGTCGCCGGATACGAACCGAACGCGCCGAAGCTGAGCGTGACCGGCGTGCCGAGCATGGCCGCCGTCGGCAGCGTGATCCAATTCAACACCGGCACCGTCTGCATCCCGACGGTGAACGTGCCGATGACGCCGCCCGCGTGAACGTTCACCGCGAGATCGCTCACCACATTCGCCGCGAGCCGGATTTCATACACGCCATTATCGCCGCCATCCCACGAGCCGCCCGGCGCGGTGAAGCCGAACGTGGAAGTCGAAGCCTGCCGATCCGCGCTGAACCAGCTTTGCGCGGTCGCCAGCACGTTGAACCCATTCGGCCCCGTGATGCGGATCATGCCCAGCGCGTGGGTCGTCGCGCCGACGACTTTTTCGTTGTCCCAAAAATTCACCGTCACGAGCGAAGCGGGCACGCCGTTCGTCACCGCGACACTGCCGAGCACGATCGGCGCGAGCGTGTCCGCGCCTTCGTAGCGTTCGAGGAGAAAGGCGTGCGTCTGTCCGCCGACGGTGCCGTAGCCCACGATGTCGCCGCCCGTATTGATGTCCTGCGCCTCCGCGAGTGCCCAGCCGGAGGTCGGCGGGATGATTTCATTCAGATCGCGAATCGCGCCCGTGCCCGGCCACAAAAACGCGCGGCCCGCGCCCGCGCTCGTCTCCGCCATGCCGACGATGTAGCCCGAATCATTCAGCCCGAACGCGCGCGACTCGTGCCCGCCCGCGAGCACGCCGAGGTCTTTCATCCCGCCCGCGTCGGTGAAAAAGAACGCGTGCATTTCATTCGCCGCGTTCGTCGAGTAGCCGACGACATTTCCCGCCGCGTCGATGGCCGCCGCAAAGGAATCGTTCGCCCCGAGCGTGCCGATGGATACAGGCGCGCCGGTCGCATCGGTGCGAAACGCGCGCGTGCCGCCGCCGACCCAACTCGCCACGCCGACGACCGCGCCCGCGTCATTGATGTCGTAAGCCGCCGTGGTCGCAGGCAGCGTCGCGCCAGCCAGCGACGGCAGCGGCGTGAAAACCGAAAGCGCCAGCGTGAAACCGGAAACCGGATCGGCTGCCGTGCCCGTGTGCCCGGCGACGACACCGCCCGCATTCACACCCTGCGCAAACCAACCCACCGTCCCCGAAGCCGGCCCGAGATCGGCGAGCACACCATTTTCCCAACGCACCGCGTGCGCGAGCCCCGCCGCCGTCGTCGCGTAGCCATACACTTTTCCATCCGCACCGACCGCCATCGCGCGCGTGTCGCTGCCGCTGAGTCCGGGCAATTCCACAAGCAGATTATTTTCAAAAACCCACGCGCGCGCGGTGTTCGCATCGGGCAGCGCGTAGCCGCAAACGATGCCGTTGTCATTGATCGCCGTCGCATAAGTCGGCGCGCCATTCAGTGAGCCGAGGTCGGTGACGGAATAGGTCTGCGCGTGCAGCGAAGTGACCGCAGCGAGTGCGGTGGCGAAGAGGGAGAGGAGTAGTTTTTTCATGATGAGGGTGCGGGAAAATGCGACGGGCGCGCGGGCAAATGGGGAACGCTTTGCACGACACGGCTCCGCGTCATCGTGAACCCTTCTGAGACGAGTGGGAGTGACGATGCAGATAGATTTGGCATCGGCGCTCGTCCGGCGGGAACGACGGGATTAGGCGTTTCTCGCATGACTCTCGATCAACTGAAAACAAGCGGGCTTTTCACCGAACCTCTAAATCTTCCGCCGCGCGTGTCGCCTCAGCCGCCGATCGGCACGCCGCCGCTCGATCCTTGGAGACTGGAACTCCATTTGAAACCGCTCAGTGCGAAAGTGCATGGTTTAATGCCGCCAACCGCGTTTTGGTCCTACGAAGGTTCCGTTCCTGGGCCTACTGTCGTCGTCAATAGCGGCGAAAGAGTCCGTGTAAAATTCATCAATGAATTGGGGACTTCAGCGGCTCCTGTCTTCGTCCCGTTTTCGAGCCACACGATCCCGGCCGCCACGCCGCATCCGATGAATTCCACAGGCAGCGAAGGAACATCGGCTGACTCCCGACTGAATGGGCTTAGTGCCTGGACAGTTACCCATCTGCACGGTGCCCCATCTCAAGCCGATAGCGACGGATGGACTGACAACGTCGCCGGCCCCAGCGAACTCGATGAAAAGGTTTATGCGTTTCCCGTAGAGAAATACTCGCTCCCGACCACAGGCGCCCCGCTCGAGTTTGAAGGCGGTATCGCGCCAACGTATTGGTATCACGATCATGCGATGGGCGTGACGCGCTTCAATGTGTATGCGGGGCTCGCAGGGATGTGGCTCGTCCGCCATCCAATCGAAACAGCGTTGGAACTTCCGGTCGCCAGTCATGAATTGGCGCTCGTCATTCAGGACCGCAATTTCGAGACGGATGACACGACGCCAGCCGGAAATCTCACGGGACGATTACTGCATAAAATCCAAGAGGACATCATGGAGTGCTTTTGCCCCGCGACGCTCGTGAATGGCAAGCTCTGGCCACAGCGCAAAGTCGATGCGCAAGTCTATCGTCTTCGCATCGTCAATGGCTCGAATGCGCGTTTTTACCGACTGCATTTCACAGGGCAAAAGACTGCGAACCAATCGCCACCAGACCTTTTGCCTGCGCGGTTTGTTCAGCAGATCGGCACGGACGGCGGCTTGCTGGCCGCTGCCATTGACTTACCCATGCTCACCAAGCCCGACGGCACGCCGGTTGCCGATGCCGGCTGCTTGCTCCTCGCACCGGGCGAGCGTGCGGACTTACTGGTGGATTTTGGGGGAATCATGGCGCTGGGCTACCAATTCGTCACCGTCTTCAACAGCGCCCCGGCACCATATGGATTTGAGTCTGAGTTTATTAACAGCGCCTCCGACATCTTTAACCCGGACCTCGACAAGTTGCGTCTCCATCCCGAAGTAATGCGTTTCGAGCTGGCCGGGCCTCCGGTGCCTGGAAAAATTCAAGGGAGGAAACTACTCGGCAATCGGTTTCATCGAATCACACACGCGGAACTTCCTGACTCGCACGACCACACGCTCATCGTTCTTCGGGAAGAAAACGGGATGCTTTTCCTCCACGAAATGATGGAAGAGTCCATGGCAAATAAAATGGGGATGAACATGCACAAGGTATTCGTGCCGGACCCAGCCTCAACGCCTGCGAACCCTTTACCCGACATTCCCGCTGGCATCCGCGTCAGCCTGCCCGAGAAACCACACGGGACATGGGAAATCACAAACTACGTCACGGTTGCCAAAGGATTCGACGACGCGACTACGATCCACATCGAGAAAGATTCGTGGCGTGTGTGGAAAATCCTCAACCTCAGCCCGGACACGCATCCGTTTCATATCCATCTGGTGCAATTCCAAGGACTCAGCCGCACCATTTTCACACCCACCTCGAATATGAGACCCGCCCCTGCGGGTGGCTTCGAGTTTGCCTTTGAAAATCCGGCAGCTTTGGAAACCCGGGACTTGGAAACGAACGAACGTGGATGGAAGGACACGATTCGCGTGAATCCCGGCGGACGGGATGCCAATGATGACATCGTTTCAGCCGAGTTGCTGACCCTCGCCGCGCAATTTACCGGTCATGCCGGGCGCTACATGTATCACTGCCACATCCTCGAGCACGAGGATCAGGAGATGATGCGCCCCTTCGTCGTCATGCCTTCTGCATTGATGGCGTTCGCTCACCACAAGGATCACGAGATGTCAGGAACTGAGGCTACTCAGCAGACGGCGGGATAGACTACCTATCGGTCGAAAGCCCCGGTGCCGGAGGCACCACAGAAATCAGCCGGTGGTGAAGCGAGTCCGCGAGCGAGAACCACCGGAACATTTGCCACGCGGAACCCGCCCCGGAAGGGGCGATGGAAGGTCGCGCGACCACGGTTCCATCGCCCCTCCGGGGCGGGCTCCCTTCTTTGCTGGTCCGGTGGTTCTCGCTCGCGGACTCGCTTCACCACCGGCTAATTTCTCTCAGCCTCCGGGCTGTCACTCAATTGCACGAACCTCAACCGTAGTTCGTCGGCTGGTCGCCCGGCGGTGCGACGAAGTAGCCCGCGCCGCGCTGGGTATGGAGGAGTTTTGTGGGAAAGTCGTCGTCCACTTTTTTGCGCAGGCGCATTATCAGCACGGCGACGAAGTTGTGCTGCGGCGCATCTTTCTCGTGCCACAAAACATCGAGCAGTTCGGCGGTGGAAACGGGTTCGCCACGCGCGCGGACGAGGTGTTCCAGCGCGAGGAATTCGCGCTTGGTGAGCGGCAGGGCGCGACCGGCGCGGAAGGCGCGGCGCTTGTCGCAGTGCAGCACGAGGTCTTCGACTTCCACGCAATCGCCGGCCTGGCGCGGGGCGCGGCGGGCGAGGGCGTGGACGCGCGCGGCGAATTCCGCGATGAGCACGGGCTGCACGAGGCAATCCGCCGCGCCGTGCCGCAGCGCGGCGATGCGCGCCTCGGGTTTCGGGTCGGCGATGATCGCGAGGAAGGGCGCCGCGATCCGGTTGTGTTTCAGCATTTTCAGCAAATGCACGCCGCGCGCTCCGGGGATGGCGAGGTCGAGCACGAGCGCGTCGTAGGGCACGGCGCGCGCGCGTTCCATCGTGTCGTGGGCGGTGCCGACGACATCGACGACGAGCGCATCGCTGCGCAGCGCGAGCCGTGCGGCTTTGGCAAAATCGGAATCGGTGGTGGCGATGAGGACGCGCATTTTTTCGGGGACGCGGAGGTTAGGATTGTGAGACGGCGCGCGCGAGGACCAAGGCTCCCGCAGGCTCGTGCTCAGCGTCCGATTCGTCTTCTTCCCGTCGGCGTGACGGCGGCGTGATTTTGTGGCCGGGTTCTTTTTCCAACCACGCGTAAAGCACGGGCAGCAGGACGAGCGTGAGGAATGTGGAACTGAGGATGCCGCCGATGACGACCGTCGCGAGCGGGCGCTGCACTTCCGCGCCCGCGCCGGTCGCGAGCGCCATCGGGATGAAACCGAGCGCGGCGACGAGCGCGGTCATCAGCACGGGGCGCAGGCGGGCGAGCGCACCTTCGCGGACGGCTTCGCGCACGGTGCGGCCTTCTTCGCGGAGCTGGTTGAAATACGTGAGCATCACGAGGCCGTTCAGCACGGCGACGCCGCTGAGCGCGATGAAGCCGACCGCTGCCGTAATCGAAAACGGCATCCCGCGCACGAGCAGCGCGAAGACGCCGCCGGTGAGCGCGAGCGGGATGCCGGTGGCGATGATGAACGTCTGCCGCAGGCTGCGGAACGCGGCAAAAATCAGCGCGAGAATGAGCAGCAGCGCGCCCGGCACGACGATGGCGAGACGCGCGCGCGCTTCGCTGAGATTTTTGAAAGTGCCGCCAAACTCGAACGTGTAACCGTCCGGCATTTTCACGCGCTCTTTGATCCGCGCGATGGCGTCGTTCACGAAGCCTTCCATGTCGCGCCCCTCGACGCCGACCATGAGCCCGACGCGGCGCTGGCCGAAGTCGTGGCCGATGGGCTCGACGGTTTTCACGGTCTGCAAATCGACAAGCTGGCCGAGCGGGATGAGGCCCGTCTCGCCGACGCGCACGGGCAGCGCGCGGATCGTATCGAAGTCGGCGCGCTGCGCATCCGGCAGGCGCACCACGATGTCGCGGCGGCGGTTGCCTTCGAGCATCGCGCCCACCGTTTCGCCGCCGAGCGCGGCGGAGACGGCGCGGTTCACCTCGGCGCTGGCGATGTTGCGGCGGAGGAGTTCGTCGCGCTTCACGTCGAGCACGAGCGTGGACGTGCGGCCATCGACTTCGAGTTCCGCGTCGCCGCCGGGCAGCGTCTTGATCGTGTCGCGGATGTCGCCCGCGACTTTTTCCAGCACGTCGAAATCGGGGCCGAACACTTTGACCGAAAGCGCGCTCTTGCTGCCTTCGAGCATTTCGTTGAACCGCATCTCGATGGGCTGCGCGAACTCGAAATTGTGTCCGGGCAGCGCCGCGTTCACTGCTTCCTCGATCGCTTTGCACAGCTCGGCCTTCGTCGTCGGACGGCCCGCGGACTTCGGCCAGTCCTTGATCGGCGAGTAGAAGATGTAGAGGTCGTTCTCGTTCGCGGCCATCGGGTCGGTGGCGACTTCGCTCGTGCCGATGCGCGAAAAGACGCGCGTCACTTCGGGAAATTTTTCGCGGATGAGGCGCTCGGCTTTCAACTCCTGCGCGAGCGATTCCTCCAGGCTCATGCCGACTTCGCGATAGACCATCGCGGTGATCGCGCCCTCGTCGAGCTTGGGCACGAACTCCGCGCCAAGCCGGAAAAACACGAGCACCGACGCGGCGAAAATCGCGAGCGCGCCCGCGACCGTGAGCCAGCGCAGCCGCAGCGCGACGCGCAGCACCGGCTCGTAAATCGCCTTCGCGGCGCGGATGAGAAAGTTGTCTTTTTCCTCGATGCGTCCGCGCAGTGCGATCGAGCAGAGCACCGGCATGAGCGACAGCGCGAGCAGCAGCGCGCCGCCGAGCGCGAGCATCACGGTGAGCGCCATCGGGCGGAACATTTTCCCCTCGATGCCGGTGAGCGCGAGGATCGGCAGATAGACGAGCGTGATGATGAGCACGCCGAAAAACATCGGTGCGCCGACCTGCCTGCTCGCGGCGAGCACCACCCGCGAACGCTCATCCACGCTGAGTTTGCGGCCCGCCTGCGCCTGCCGGTGCGCGAGCTGGCAGACGATGTTTTCCACCATCACCACCGCGCCATCAATGATGAGGCCGAAGTCCACCGCGCCGAGGCTCATCAAGTTTCCCGAGATGCCGAATTTCACCATGCCGGTGATCGCGAAGAGGAACGAAAGCGGGATGGCGAGCGCGACGATGAGCGCCGCGCGCCAGTTGCCGAGCAGCGCCATGAGCACCGCGACGACGAGCACCGCGCCCTCGAAAAGATTGCGCTTCACCGTGCCGATGGTGCGGTCCACGAGTTCGCTGCGATCATAGACGACGGTGAGTTCGACGCCGGGCGGGAGTTTTTCGCGCACGTCGTCGAGGCGCGGGACGACGCGCTGGCAGATGACGCGCGCGTTTTCGCCCGCGAGCATCATCACCGTGCCGAGCACGGCCTCGCGGCCATCCATCGTCGCCGCGCCCGTGCGATATTTCGCGCCGACGGCGACGGTCGCCACGTCCTTCACGCGCATCGGCTGCACCGCCGCGCCAAACTTCACCGGCAGTTCCGCGACTTCCTCCGGCGACGCTACTTTGCCCGCCGCGCGGATGGTGAGTTGCCGGCCGTCCTTGCTCACGATGCCGCCGCCCGCGTTCTCGACATTGCCGCGAATCACGTCCGCGAGATCGCCGACGGTGAGGCCCGCCGCAGTGAGCGCATCGAGGCGCGGCTCGACGAGCACCTGCCGCTGATGTCCGCCGTTGCTGTTGATCTCCGCCACGCCGGGAATCGAGCGCAGGAGCGGCTTCACGACGTATTCCTGCGCATCGTAGAGCGCCATCAGCGCGTCGTCTTCACTCGCGGGCCGCTGCGGCGCACCGTCGCGCCAGTGCAGCGTGTAGTAGAAGATTTCGCCGAGCCCCGTGCTGATCGGCGCGAGCCTCGGCGCGCATCCCGGCGGCAGCGCATCGAGCACGCCGGTCAGCCGCTCGGCCACGAGTTGCCGCGCGCGGTAAATGTCCGCACCGTCCTCGAAATTCATCGTCACCTGCGACAGTCCGAACTTCGTGAGCGAGCGCATTTCCACGACACCGGGCAGTCCCTGCATCTCCATTTCAATGACGCGCGTGACGGCTTTCTCCGACTCCTCCGGCGCGAGCGCGGGCACTTCGGTATTGATTTGCACCTGAACGCCGGTGAGGTCAGGCACCGCGTCGATCGGCAGATGCGTGGCGGAAAAAATCCCGCCCGCGAGCAGCGCAACCGCGAGCAACAGAACGAGCGCGCGCTGGCGCATGGAAAATTCGAGGATGCGTTCGATCATGGGTGAGTTGGTAAGTGAGTGAAGGATGCGGGACAGGTCAGCTAATCCACCGCGCGATGCCGAAGGCTGCCGCCGCCGCGAGACCGCCGATGAGGCTGGTCTGCAAGGCGCTGCGGATGATCGGCACGCCAGTGAAGCGCCCCTTGATGCCGCCGAAGATCGCCAGCGCAATGAGAGTAATGATGACCGACACGCGAAGCGCACTCTGAGCGTCCGACAAAACGAGATACGCGCTGAGCGGAATGACCCCGCCGACGATGTAGGCGGACGCGATGGTGAGCGCGCTCCGCCACGCGCGTCCCGGCTCCGGCTTTTCCAACCCAAGTTCAAAGCGCATCATAAACGCCACCCAATCCGCGGGCCGCTGCCGCAGCGAGGCCAGCACGGGCGCGCAATCCTCGGCGGCGATGCCGTAGGTTTGAAAAATCTCGCGCACTTCCTCCTCCTCGCGCTCGCGAAAATGGACGACCTCATACTCCTCGCGCGTCTGCTCGTGCCGGTAGTGCTCGGCATCGCCGCGCGCCGCGAGATAGCCGCCGAGCCCCATTGCGATAGAGCCCGCAGCGATTTCTGCAAAGCCCGCCGTGACGATGATGTGGGTCTGTGAAATCGCGCCCGTCAGCCCGGCAGCGAGGGCGAAGGGAACGGTGAGTCCGTCGGCCATGCCGATGACGACGTCGCGCACGGCGTCTCCGGCGGTGAAGTGTTTTTCGTGATGGGTTTGCATATCAGTGCGTTTTGGCGGTCGCGGGCACGGTGCCGGTGAAGTCGAGGCCAGTGAGGCGTTCGAGTTCGCTGCGGCTGGCGAGGGCGTCGGCCTGCGTGCCGAGCAGCGCGTCGAGCGCGTCGAGGTATTGTTTTTGCAGCTCGGTGTAGGTCGCGATGGGCAGCGCGCCGAAGCGGTAATGCCGGTCGCCGAGCGCGGCGGCATCGCGGAAGCGGTCGAGCGAATCCCCGCGCCAGTGGCTCATTTCCTCGACCTGCGTGCGGTAAGCGTGCGCGGTTTCGGCGATGCGACGCTCGATGTCGCGCAGCGTGACGTTCAGCGAAACCTCCGCCTGAAGTTTGCGCGCGTTGGCGGTTTCGATGTTCCCGGTTTTCCGATCCCACAGCGGCAGCGGCAGCGAAACGCCGAGTCCGAATTCACGCTGCCGATCGCTCGCGCGTTCGCCCGCCGCGTAAGGCTTCACCGTGATCGCGGGCCAGCGTTCATTCTCCGAAAGGCGCACCTGAAAGCCCTGCTGCTCCAACTCGGCGACGCGCGTGCGCAGATCGAAATTCCGGCTCTGCGCGGAGGCGAGCAGCCACGCGAGTTCCGGGAGCGGAGTGAGCCGGACATCGGTGCGCGCGACGTGGATCGGCGCGGCGATGGACGCGCCGCGCAGTTGATTCAGTTCGTAAAGCGCGGCCTGCTTTTCCTGCGCCGCCTGGCTCGCGCGGCGGGCGAGCGTGAGCGCGCTGGCCTCGACGATGCGCGCATCGAGCAGCGGTGCGGCCCCCGCCGGATCGCGCTGCACGAGCACGGCGAAGAGGTCGCGAAATCGCGCCGCCACTTCCTTCGCGGCTTCCGCTTTCTGCTCCGCCGCCATCGCGCGGTAGCCGAGCAGCCGCACTTGATTCGCGAGCGCCGCACGGAATTGCCCCAGCCCGATTTGCGCGAGTTCGGTTTGTTTTCCCGCGATGGCTTTGCGCAAAGACACGCGCCCCGGAAACTCAAACGTCTGCGCGACCGACACCGCCCAAACCGCGCCGTCACCGAGTTTGTTTCCGCTAAAATCCTCGACGCGCTTGCTTCCAAGCTCCGCGCTGAGTTCAGGATTTGGCAACGTGCCGCTCTGCCGCCGCTGGCCCCGCGCGGCGGCGATTTCCGCTTCGTAAAATTTCAGTTCGGGATTTTTAGCAAGCGCCTCGGCAACGAGTTCATCGAGAGTCACGCCAGATGTTTCCGCAGCGCGCAGCCACGGTGAAGCGGCGGCTAGTGCGAAGATGACAATGGTGTTTCGGATTTTGGACATGGAAAAAATAGGTGTGTGATTTTTGGGGAGATCGCGGACGACCGATCCGCGCATCGGGAAAACGAAATGCCCGCCGGCACGCGGAACTCGTAGCGCGCACCGACGGGCTTTTCGGGAGGATCAAATCAGCAGCGTGCTGCTGCGAAGGCAGACGAGTGCGAAGGCGCAAGTCGGCGGCGGACGCGCCACGCGCATCGGCGCGGCGGCAGTCTGCGGGAGGGGGAGAGGAGCAAAGTTTTCCGCGAGCGGCGGCAGGTCGGCGATGGTCGCGACGGGCAGCGCAAAAGCCTCGCGCACGCTCGCCGCGTTCGTTTGCGCGAAGGTGAGAACGTGATCCTGGGTCGGGTTGCTCTGCGCAAGCACGGTGAGCATTTTCGCCAGCGGCGAATGCAGGTGCGCCGGAGCCTGCGCGCCGCTTTCGTGATGAAAGATGACCGAGACCCGCCCATCGCACTGCGCAAACTCCACGCGATGCTGCGCATCCAGCCCGCCCAGCGCCGCGACCATTTCCGGCAAAAGCGAAGGCGTCCCCGCGAACCACGCAAGCAGACACACCAGCGCACCGAGCCGCGCCCAAAAAGGGCGCGCGTTGCGAGCGGTGGCTGTCGTGCTTTTCATGTCCACGGGGATAACGTCGCAGTGCGTCTTTCGGATAGTGACACCACAGATAGGTCGCGGAAATTCACGAAGGCGTTCGCGTCCGCGCTCAGTAAGCGGTGAGGTAGCGGAGCTGCGACTGATCGAGCGCGGTCTCCGATGCTTTGAGTTCCACTTCGAGTCGCCGGAGGAGCGACTCATCCGGCGGTGCCGACCGGAGCGCGGCGATGTGGTCGGCTTCTGCTTCGGCGCGTTTCAGCAGCGTGTAGTAGAGCGGCGATTCCTTGAGGTGCGCGCAGACGATCATGCCGGTGAGCAGCGGGTGGTTGTTCGTCACGTTGCAACCGCGCTGTAGTCCGTGCTCCAGCTCGACCCCGAGTGCGGCCGCAAAATCGGCGTCGCCGAGCCATGCGATGGCTTGGCGGTCTTCCGAGGAAAGTCCGGGAAGGTGCGCGAGCAGATAGTCGCGGATTTTCGCCGCTTCGTCCGACGTGGGCGTGGCCTCTGGCGCGGACCAATCCACCCGCGCCCAGTTGCGGCCCAGCTTTAAGTCAGCGCAGACGCAGCCGACCCAATCTTTGGGAATGAGTTGTTCGATGTCGGGAATGAGCGAGTCGGTCATGGTGCGGATTGGGTTCAAAGTCGCGGACTTCCCGGCGTCGTTTTTTTCACAAGGGTCGGTGGCGTTCCTTTGCGGGCGGGCGCTGGCGCGTTGGCCCCGGCGTCGATCCACTGGCAGAGCGTGGCAATTTCTGCGGCGGTGAGTTGGGATTTCCCCGAGGGTGGCATGTGCGCGTCGTCATCCGCGGGCAGGCATACGGCGCGGATGAGCGGGCTGTCACCAGCATGGCCGGGGATGATGGCGGGCTCGTGTTCGTCGCGCTGGCGGTCGCCGCCGGCGAGGATGTTTTCGAGCGTGTCCAGACGCAGTCCGCCCTTTGCTTTTTCCGCGCCGTGGCAGGCGGTGCAGCGGGCATTGAAAATGGGGGCGATGCGTGTGGCGTAGGCACTTTGCGGCGATGCAACTTTACCAAGAGTCGGCGCTGCGTTTGCGCCGATCCACGCTTTTAGCGGACGCGGCAAATGCTCGGTGAGAAAGGTGGAGCCGTGGGTGAGTGTCGCGCCGAGATGCGCGGCGAGGCCGAGGCAGACGAGCGTGAGCGGCAGCAGCGCGCGATAGGTCTGGCGCATCCGGCGCGCGAACGGCGCCCGCCGTGGCGCAGGGTCTTCACTTTCCGACTCGGCCACCAGCAGCAGCGCGGCCAGCACGGTGAGCGAGATCGCCATCCGCCGGTGCAGCAGCAGCGTCGCGCCCGCGTAGCCTCCCTCCTGCGAAAGTAGCAAGCCGCAGAGCGCCGCTGCGCAGGCACTGCCCGCGCAAAGCCAGAGCACCGCGGCCACGGCGGGCCGCAGCGTGCCCGGCGGGCACGCACGCGCGAGCAAGTGCAGCGCCGGCAGAAGCACGAGCAGGCCGATGGGCAGATGCAGGACGAGCGGATGAAAGCGCCCGAGGAAGAGCAGCCATTCCGGCGTGGCCGCGTGCGGGCCGGTGGAAAAGATCGTGGTCGCCGCGAGCAGGACAACAAGAAGTGCGGCGGCAAAAATCCGCGTGACCACGCGGAGAAAAAATCGAGTCGGGAAAAAAGACAAACGCTGATCGGCGGCGGAGTTTTCGTTCATGCCTCACCTTCGCCGTTCCGCTTAACGCGCCCGTGACTCCCGATTATCTTTTGCGTTAAGCCCGCGCGGCGCAGCGTTACTTTTTCCGCTTCGCCAATTCCTTGTCGAAAATGGCGGCGTACTTCTCCGGGTTCGCGTTGAATTTTTTCACACACGATTTGCAGCACAGCGGGACCGTGCGGCCTTTGTAGGTCACGTTGATGGGATCGTCGCCGAGATCGTCATCGGTGATGATGCAGGTTTTCAAAACCGACTTCGCCGCCTGCGCGGACGGTGCGGCGGTGAAGGTGAACGTGGCGAGGATGAGGAGTGCGATTTGTTTTTTCATGGATATGTCAGTTTAGTTTGCGCCTTTCAAAAACTCGGCGATGAGCCGGGCGTCGCCGCCCGTGATGTTTCCGCGCACGCGCATGTGGTGGACGATGGTGTCCCACTGCGCGTCGCTGAAGGATTTCGCGGGGCGCTGATTGTGGCAGCGCGTGCAGTTTTGCGCCCAGAGTTTTGCGGCGTCGGGGCCGTCATCGACGGTGCGTTTGCCATCGCCGCCAGCGAGCGCGGCGTTGAGGGTGAAAGTGGCGGCGAGTGCGCCGAGGGCGAGGCGGATGTTAAGCGGTGAGATCATGATTAGAAGCCGGTGGAAAGCTGGAGCAGGAAGGCGTCGCCGTTGGGTTCGCCGTTGTTGCGGTGGTCGATTTCGTAGGCGGTCTTGAGCACGGTCGCGTGCGCGATCCAGTAGTCGATGCCAAAGGTCAGCCGCCGTTCGTCGAAGCCGCCGGGCGCGTCGTTCGGCGCGTTCCCGACATCGCCGCGCACGATGAATTCGAGATGATTCATCAAGTCGCTATCCCACTGCTTGCCACGATAGCTGAGTTGCACGTAACCGCCGCTGCGTTTGTTCGAGTAGCTGAGCGGGCCGACGCCAAGCGCGCCGTCCGCATCGTAAGTGTATGCGCCCGTCTTGCTCCACGCATACTGCCCGAGCAGCGCGACGCGGCCTTTCCCGGCATCGACGTGTGCGGTCACATCCACGCTTTGCAGCAGCGAACTCGTCGAGCGCGTGCCGTCGCCGCGCACCCTCGCGTATTGCGCGCCGTAGCCGATTTCAAAATTCGGACACAGCGCGAGGCCGATGCGTCCGCCGTAAGCCTTCGCGTCGGCCTGCGACTCGAAGTTGTCGAAGTCCAGCGAACCGAGCGCCCCCGCGTCGTCGGTGACGAGGCGCGGCGCATTGGAAACGTAGGCCGCGAAATTCACGCGGGCGCTGCCGATCGGATAGACGCCGCGGAGTTGAAAGCCGACGTTCGATTCCGGCAGGAAGCCGTCGTAAAGCCCGAGCGGATTGTCCGGCAGCTTGCGAATCCACGTCGGCA
Source organism: Chthoniobacteraceae bacterium (assembly GCA_043776145.1). Lineage (GTDB taxonomy): Bacteria > Verrucomicrobiota > Verrucomicrobiia > Chthoniobacterales > Chthoniobacteraceae > JANLQB01. The sequence continues at coordinate 22,831 of JAYVRQ010000773.1, read as the reverse complement.
CGTAGCGCTCGACGTAGGTGTTCATCGGGTTCAAAAACTTGCCGCCGATGAGCGTGAGATTGTCGTTCAGGCTCCAGTCGATCTGCGCGAATTCGAGTTTCGTCAGCGTGTGATTGCCTTCGAGTTCCAGCTCCAACTCACCCTCGAAAAGCAGGTGGTCATTGATGTGCCAGAGCAGGATCGGCTCGAAGACCGCGCTGAAATTCGACGCCGCGTGCCGCGCGCTGGTGAAGGTCGCCTCGGCGCTCCCGGTGAGGACGGATTTCGCCTCACCCGAGCGCACCGCGTCCACCGCATCCGTCAGCTCCGCAAAGCTGCGGCCCAGCGCGCCCGCTGCCGCCGCTGGCGCAGTGCGCTCCGCGACGGGCGCAGCTTTCCCGCCGCGCAACGCCTTCACCTCCTGCCGCAGTTCGGAAAGCTCGCGCTTCATCTGCTGGTATTCTTCGCGGGTGATTTCGCTGGCCGCGCGCACCGCGCTGGAGCAGAGCGCGAGCGCGGCGATGCTGGTGGCGAGAATGCGGGTGGACGAACTTCGGAATGGATGGATGCGGGTCATAGAGCCCGCGCACTTTGCCCAGCTTTCTTAACTCAACGATGACTCAAGAGTATCGTTTCTGTTACTTTCGCCCGGCGGGCAAAGCGGGGAAATGCAGGCGGAAAATCGTTCCACCCTCCGCTCCGTTTTCCACGGCCACGCTGCCGCCGTGCAGCGCCATGACGGTTCGCACGATGGCGAGGCCGAGGCCCGAGCCGCTCTCGGAGCCACCCCGCGCGGCATCCACGCGATAGAAGCGGTCGAAGAGCCGCGCGTGATGTTCGCTCGCGATGCCGGTGCCGGTGTCGGCCACGGTGATCTCGCAGCCGCCGTCACGCGCGCCGATTTTCACCTGCACGCGGCCCGCGCGCGGCGTGTGGCGCAGCGCGTTGGAAAGGAGGTTCGTCAACGCGAGGCGCAGCAGCACTTCGTCCGCCTCGGCGGTGCCCGCGCCCGAGCATTCCAGGGCGACGCCGCGCTCCTCCGCGAGCGCGGAAAAAAAGTCGCATACTTCGCGCGCGATGGCGGGGGCGTCGCATGAATGCTTGTTCAGCACGGCCTCCGCATCGTCCGCGCGGGCGATGAAAAGCAGGCTCTCAACCATGCGTTTCAAGCGGTCGAATTGCTCAAGATTTCCCTCCAGCGCGGCGCGGTATTCCTCCGCCGTGCGGCGATGCGAAAGCGTGAGACTCGTCGCGCCCATCAGATTGCTCAACGGTGTGCGAAATTCGTGCGCCACGTCGGCGGAGAATTGCGTGAGGCGGTCGAAGGAACCGCGCAGCCGCGCGAGCATGTCGTCGAATTCCTCCGCGAGCACGGCCAGCTCGGCCGGCCATTTTTCCGCGTCGATGCGCCCGCGCATTTCGTGCGCAGTCACGTCCTTCACCGCCGCCGTGATCTGCCGCAGCGGACGCAGCCCGCGCCGCGTGATGAGCCACCCGAGCAGCGCGGTGCCGAGCGTGCCGCAGCCGACCATCCACCAAAGGCGGTGGCGATATTTCGTGAGCCATTTATCCACATGATCGGCATCCAGCGCGATTTGAAAAACCCATGCCGCCACGCCATCGGGCCGCGCGATTTTCGCGGACGCGAGCAGCGTCAGCCGGCCGCGCGGACTGCGCGAAAAGGCGATGCTTTTCACCTGCCGACCCGCAGAGAGCGGAGCGGAAAAATCCGCCGTCTCCGGCGCGACCTGCGCGATCCCTGGCGTCTCGACCACCACCGCGCCGCGCTCGTCCAGCAAACGCCCGTAGTATTTCTCCAAATCGCGCACGCCCGCCGCCGCGAGGATGAAATGCCGCGCCTCGGCGAGCCCGCCCGCGCCTTTCCCAACGAGCCCGCGCACCTGATCGACCTGATCGGAGAGCAGCTCCGTATCCTCCACGACGAAGCCCTGCTTCAACCCGCGATACAGAAACAGAGCGGACGCCGTGAGGATCGCCGCTGCCGCCAGCGTGTAGCCCGCGACGATGCGCGCCGTGAGCGCGAACGCGCGGCGGCGCGTTTCAGGCAGCATCCCGCTCCTCCATCACGTAGCCGAGGCCGCGCAGCGTGTGGATGAGCTTCGTGGAAAAAGGCTCGTCCATCTTGCGGCGCAGACGGCCCATCGCGACATCGACGGCATTCGAGTCGGAGGAAAAATTCATGTCCCACACCTGCTCGGCAATGACCGTGCGCGAAAGCACTTCGCCGCGCCGCCGCGCGAGCAGGCAGAGCAGTTGAAATTCTTTCGCCGTCAGGTCGAGCGCGCATCCGGCGCGGCGCGCTTTCATGCGCGGGAGATCGAGTTCGAGGTCCGCGATGAGCAGCACTTCCGGCTGCCGCGCCGGCCCGCGCCGGAGCAGCGTGCGGACGCGCGCGAGGAATTCCGCCCACGCGAAAGGTTTCACGAGATAATCGTCCGCGCCCAGTTCCAGCCCCCGCACGCGATCCGCCACCGCATCGCGCGCGGTGAGAAAAAGCACCGGCATCTGCCGTCCCCGCGCCCGCAATTTTTCCAGCACGCGCCAGCCATCGAAAACGGGCAGCATCACATCGAGCACGATGAGATCGTAGTCGCGCTCAATGGCGAGGTGCAGCCCTTCTTCCCCATCGGCGGCAGTGTCCGTGATGTAGCCGCATTCATTCAGCCCTTTCGCCAGGAATTCCCGGCTTCGGCGATCGTCTTCCACAGCGAGGATGCGCATCGGTCGGTGTCTGAAATCAACGGACCGACCGGCGGCGACTCGCGAGCAGCCACATCCCGCCCGTGCCGAGCAGCAGCATCGCGGAAGTCGGCTCGGGGACGACGCTCGCGACGCGGAAACCTTCATTGGGATTTTGGCCAATCGGGTTGATGGAGTCGCGGTTCGCGGAAGTGAGGAAGGTCGATGCACTGTTCCAGAATCCCGCGCGCACCGCGCGATTTTCTGACGCGATGTCATTCGCTCCAACGAATGCGCTTTCCAACCGTTCCACGACGTTTCCATCCTGACCCATCGTGCCGTAGGCGCTGAGTCCGCCAGCGTTATTGACTGCCGCGGGGCCGGTGATTCCTCCGCCATTTTGATAGACCACCGTGCCCGCAGCCGTGCCGCCAGCCACCGGCAGCGGGAGGGCATTGCTCGCGGTCGCGTAGTCCCAATAGTTCGCCGTCGCGCCATCGTTTTGGTGAAACGCCGCCTTATACCATTCGTCCTCGCTCGGGAGAAAGTAACGCGCGTCCTTGTGGCGGAATAAATTCAACTCCACGCCCGCGCCGGGATCGTTGTCCCACGCTTCCGCCGCCGTCCAGAGCGTCAGCGCGGTTGCGTTACTATTTAGATTGTAGGCCGGTTGATTTCCCGTGCTCGTGTTCAGCCAGTTCACAAACGCCGCTGCTTCATACCAGGTCACATTCGTCGCCGGCAGGTTCCCGCTATACACACCGGCGGTTACATTCATCAGCCCACTCGCCGTGGCGTTCGTAATCGCGTCTTGCGAGACCTCATACGTGCCCATGCGGAACGCATACGCCACACCGCCAAAGGGCGATGAATGGACGCCGCCGCCCGCTCCCGCATCGTCTGCATTGCCTGCGTTTCCAACGTCCACGAAGTCGATGGTGAACGTATTCGTCCCGCTGCCGAAAGTATCGGCGCGAGTCGTGGCGACGATGAGCGCGAGCACGGAGGCCAGCGCGAGTTCGAGTTTCAAAATGGGGGCGTGATTCATGGGATGCGGGTGGGTTTTTGTTTTGGAAAAAAAGCCGCGCGCGGCATTTCCATGCACACGCGCGGCTCGGGTGGACCGGGGATGTTTAGCCTTCGCTCGCTTCGAGAATCGCGGTCAGCAAATTCACGTTCGCAGCGTCGTGGATCGTCACGTTTTTGATGCCAAGAATGTCCACGCTCGCGGGGAGCGAACGCACCGTCACGCGACCGCGCGCGTCGGGCGTCACGGCTTGCACGTCGGCACCGTTGATGGCGAGTTGCAGGCCGGTGGCTGCGGCGGCGTTCACCCCGGCGACCACCACAGCGGGGGTGAGACCCCGCGCGGTGAGCAGGAAGCGGGGCGTGGTGACGCCGGCGCGCGTGGAGCTGGAGATCGACACGAAGCCAGCCGCGGCGGGCACCGAAGCATCGGCAATCATGCGGACGCGCTTCACGAGATCGACGCTCTTCGTCAGGTCGCCGCCGAGGACAATGACCGCCTTGCTATCGATCACGGTGATGGAGGCCACGTCGAACCCATCGAAGCCCGCGGGGAGCGTTCCGGTTTTCGTGCTGAACTCGATTTTGCCTTTGCCGTCGCCGTCTTTACTCGCGCCTTTTCCGACGACTGCGGGCGTCACCACGGGAGCCACGATGAATGTCCCGAGCGTCACTGCGGAGCCGCCGGATTTCTTCGTCACCGCCACGGTGTAGGTGTCGGCGGCGAGGCCGCGCGTGGAGAGTTCGACCTCGGCATTCGTCACGCCATCGACGGTGCGGACTTCGACTTCGGCGGCACCGCTCGGTCCGGGGAGGACGATGGGTGCGACGGGCGGCGCGAGTTTGGTGCGGGCTTCGAGCGAGACGATCAGCGCGGCTGATGTTCCGTTGTTGTCGTCGCCATCGTTGTCCGCAAAGACAGCGGTGGAGGTGATTGCGAGGATCGCCACGGTGAGTGACGACAGGAGTGTGGGTAGGGATGGAGTTATCATGAGGCGGGCATTTTCCACCCCGCCTGCGCCGCTGCCTAATGACTACTCCGTTAGAAGCCGTGACGATGCAGATAGGTGCGGCGCGGCCTTTTCGCGGTTGGAGGCCGGGAAAAATTCTGGCTCGAAAACTGTGCGCGGGAGCGTGAGGCGGAAGGTGGTCCACTCCGCATCGGAGCTAGCGAAGACGAGGTCGCCATCGTGGGCGCGGGCGAGTTCGCGGCTGAGGCTGAGGCCGAGTCCGTGGCCGGGTGCGGCGGCGGAATTGTCGGCGCGGAAAAAACGCGCGAAGAGTTTTTCGCGATGCTCGGGCGCGAGGCCGGGGCCGTTGTTTTCGATGGTGAAAATCCATTCGCTTTTTTCCGCCGCGAGCCGCACGCGCACGCTGCCGCCATCGCGATTGTATTTCACGGCGTTGCTCAGGAGGTTCAGCAGGATGCGGGTGAAGTAGCGCGCGTCCACGAATTCCTCGGCGTGCGCGGGAAGCGCGACCTCGAAGGTGAGCGCGCGGTCTTCGCCGAGGATGCGCGCGTCTCCCATCGCGGCTTCGGTGAGCGCGCGGAGATCGTGCGGCTGGCGGTCGAGCGCGAGACGGCCCGCGTCGGCGCGCGCGAGCACGAGCAAATCCTGGCACACGGCGGAGAGACGGCGGTTGTCTTCGAGCAGACTCGCGAGTGATTCGACGACTTCGGGCGCATGATCGTGGCGGCGGAGCAATTCCTCCAGGCCCGCGGCCATGAGCGCGAGCGGCGTTTTCAATTCGTGCGAAGCGTCGGCGGTGAAGCGCACGGCTTGGGTGTGGCCGCGTTCGAGGCGGTCGAGCATTCGATTCAGCACGCCGGTCAGGTGGCCGAGTTCATCGCGACGCGCGGGCAGCGGGAGGCGCGCGTCGAGGCGCGCGGACGTGATGCGCTCCGCGCTCGCGCTGATTTCCTGCACGGGCCGCAGCGCCGAACGCACGACCCACCAAGCACCGCCGCCGACGAGCAGCAGCAGCAGCGGCAGCGCGCGCAGATACGCGCCGCGCACATCGGCGACGGTGGCTTCCATTTCCTGAAAACCGCGCGCGACGCGGATGGTGTAGCCATTCTCCGAAACGCTGAACACACGCCACGGGCCGAGCGTCTGCGTGCCGGGAACGGCCTGCGCAAATTCCTCGCCCTTCAACTCCGGCGAAGCCCACAGGATTTTTCCCTCCGCGCCGACGACCACCGCGCGCGTCTCTTTTTCGATGACGATGAATACGTGCGCCGCGCCGATCGGACCGTGCTCGTAAAGCTCGTGGAAGGCGGAGCGCATCTCGTTGGAGAGTTCCGCATCGAGGCCGTCCATCTGATGTTTTCGCACGAGCGAAATCGTGAAGACGCCGAGCAGCGCGACGGCGGTGGCGAAAAAAATCGCCGACCAGACGGTGAGCCGCGCGCCGAGATTCCAGTGCTTCATGCTTCGGTGCCGAGCCGGTAGCCGAGACCGGAGACGGTGTGGATGAGTTTCAGTGCGTGGCCGTCGTCGATCTTCCGACGCAGCCGCTGGATATAGACGCCGACGACATTCGTGCCCGGATCGAAATGGTAGCCCCAGACGTGTTCCAGAATCTGCGCGCGGCTGAGCGTGCGGCCCGCGCAGCGCACGAGAAATTCCAGCAACTCGAATTCGCGCATCGGCAGGTCGAAGGATTTTCCCGCGCGGCGCGCGGTGCGCGAGGAAGTATCGAGCGCAAGATCGCCGACCATGAGTTCCGTCGTGCGCTCCACCTTCGCGTGTTGCAGCAGCGTGTTCACCCGGGCGAGCAGTTCCTCCATCGAAAAAGGTTTCGTGAGATAATCGTCCGCGCCGAGATTCAGCCCCGCGATGCGATCGTCCGCCTGCCCGCGCGCGGAGAGGATGAGCACCGGCGTCACGCGCCCGCTCGCGCGGAGTTGCCGCAGCACGCTCAGCCCGTCGCGCCGCGGCAGATTCAGATCGAGCACGATGGCGTCGTAAGATTCGCCGAGCGCGAGCGCGAGCCCTTCCTCTCCATCGTGCGCCTCCTCGACCGCGTGCCCCTCCTCGCGAAAAGCGCGGCGGAGATACGCGGCCATTTTCTTTTCATCCTCGATCACGAGCAGGCGCATACGGCTTTAGAAATTCCAAGTTCCAGATTCCAAATTCCAAATAAATTGCAAATCGCAGATTTCAAATTTCAAAGCGCCGCCGCGCCGCGCATTCCGCTTCCTTGAAATTTTCTGCGTTTTCATGGCTTGGAACATATTTGGAATTTGGAATCTGGCCCTTGGAATTTTTCCAGGTCACGGGCGCGCGAGGCGGAAGAAGCGGCTGCCCGGTGGGATTGCGACGGTGATTCCATTTTCGCCGCCGATGCTGGTGATCGGTTCGGTCGAGTTCAGCCAGCTTCCCGCGCCGAGGTCCGCGCTTTCCTCCAAACGCCAGCCCGCGGCGTTGACCGGCCACGCGAGATGCAGCGCGCCCGGCGCGGGCGCGGCGAGGCTCACGATGGGCACGAAGTTCGCGACGAGGGTGCGGTTTGCAGTGGTGGAAAAAGTGAGGCTTCCGCCGAGGCTCACGAGCACGCCGCTTTCGCTCCAGCCCGTGAAGCGATAGCCCGCAAACGCTGTGGCAGTCAGCATCGCGCTGCTACCCGTGGCGTAGCCGCCCGCACCGGTCACGATGCCTCCGGGGCTAAAAGACGCGCCCACATTGATGGTGAAGCCGACGGCGAAATTCGCACGCAGCGTGCGGCTCGCGACGAGCGTGAGCGGCAGGCTGGCGGACTTGCTCACGGGCGCGCCTGCGTCGGTCCAGTCCACGAAAACGTAGCCAGTTTTCGGCGCAGCGACCGCGGTGACGCTGGAGCCCGCGAGAAAAGTTCCGCCGCCGGAGACGGTGCCCATCGTAGTCGAGGAAGTCGTGAGCGTGAGCGTCGCGGTCGGTTGGAAATTTGCGACGAGATTGCGGCCCGCCGTGGCGGAGAAGGAGTAAGTCGCGCTGGTGCTGACGATGGTATTGTCCTCGGTCCAGTTGACGAAGGCATAGCCCGCGTTCGCGAAGGCGCTGAGATTGACCACCGCGTTGTGCGCGAAGTTTCCCGCACCCGTCACGTTCCCGCGAGCCGCCGCCGACGCGCTGGCCGTGATGGCCCGAGTGGTCGGGACGCTGGCGGACAGCACGAGCACGAGGTCGCCGGTGAAGAAGTTGTAGATGTTCTGGAGCAGGCGGTAGTGCGTGCCGTTTCCGCCCGTCGCGGTCGCATGGCCCCAAGTGAGCGGATAGCCGTATTGCCACGCTTCGATTTGAATCCAGTAACCCACGCCAGCTTGTGCGGAGAAGGATGTGGGTAACGTGAGCGAGTAATCATACATCTGCACGCCACCGATGATTTCCGCCGTAGTTTCGTTCGCATTGCCCGCGATTTCATAGGTCTTCAGCGGACCAGCAGCCACGTCCGGCTGCGTGCCGGCCGGGATGGAGCCGTAGATTTGGATGACCCAATTCGTAACCGGATTGGTCGCGCGATTGTTCCCCGCGTAGCCGCCGCGCCAGCGCAGATGCGAGACGGTGGCCGCAGTGGCGCAGGTGAATTTTTCAAAGTGATACTCGATCCCGTCCACGTTGCCATCGGGCGCGAGGTAGGAGGCATTGAGCAGCGTGCCGGAGTTTGCGGGAGGCTGGGAAAAGACGATGCCGAGGTTCGTCGCGGTCGGCGTGAAATTCGCCACGAGGCTGCGATTCGCATTCACGGTGAATGTATAGAAGGCACTCGCGCTCACGGGTACGCCGCCCTCCGTCCAATTTACGAAGGTATAGTTTGCCGAGGGCACGGCTTCGACGGTTCGGCTGGTGCCGTTGATGAAAGAGCCATCGCCATTCGTGGTGCCGCCGTTCAGCGGTGAGGCCGTGGTCGTGATGGTGGAACCGGGCGTGAAGTTTGCGACCAGCGTGCGATTTCCGGTGACGGTAAAGTTGTAACCGGGAGTCGTGCCCACGACGATGCCGCCATCGGTCCAGTTCAAAAATGCGTAGCCCGCATTCGGCGTGGCGAGCAGCGGTGCGGCGGAATTTTGCGGATACAAGCCGGTGCCCGCGATGGTACCGCTGCTGGCCGGCGCGGCGCTCGCGGCGACGGTGTAAGTGGGGCCATCGCCTGCGACGATGCTGAACGCTGCATCGCCGGGCGCGACTTGGAAATAGAAGTCCGCCCCGTTCGCCGCGATGCGCCGAAAGTGCGAGCCATTGCCGCCGCTCGCGAGCCCCCAAACCGGCAGGCCATTCGTGAACTCGGCTTCTATTTGCACCCAATACAACTTACCCGCCTGCGCCTGAAACACGGTCGGCAGCACGAAATGATAATCGAACATGGGCACGCCGCCGAACTGCCCCGCGCTGGTCTCACCCGCCTTGCCGCCGGTGTCATAGGCTACCAGCGTCGCGGGAGTGCCGGGATAGCCAGCGCCAAGATTCGGCTGGGACAGACCCGGCGTGGACTCGTAAATCGAGACCCGAAAATTCACGAGGATTCCGCCCAAAAAGACCCACTGCGGATCGTAACCGCCGCGCCAGCGAATCTCCGTCACCGCCTGCGCGGCGGGCACGCTGAACGAGTCCCACACGAACTGATCGTTATTCGTCCCATTGGGCTGGTAGCGTGAAGACATCCGCAACGTGCCCGTGCCATCGTGCGGCTGCTCGAAAACCACGATCGCCCGCGCACTCACCACCGACAGAAGTAGTGCGAGTGCGCAAAGCAGGCGTAACAAGAGGGTGCGGTCGCGCCCGGAATCGAGAGCGGTGCGATGGTGATGATGAGGCATGACCACAGATTATCCTCATAGTCTGCCCGCTGTGGAGTGACGACGCAGATAGATCGTCGGCGAGAACTGCGTGCCGCGCACGCCAGAAACAAACTGAAGGGAGCATGGCGCAATGCGGTCGTGCAGTTACTTTCGCAGACAGTTGGGTTTCGTTATTTTCAGCAGGAGATAAACCCAGGCTGCTACACTTAAACTAAGAAACGGGATGATCCAGATGGGTAGCAGGCGGTGCATTTCGGCGAGGTCGATTCCGTGCAGAGCGGCCTCCCACCTTTCCAGACGGACATTTAGTATCATCAGGATGACTCCCCAAACTAACGCCAGTTGCCCGGCAACCGCGCGGCTGGCAGAGACTCCGGTTTTGCCCCTGAGTTGAAAGAAATGCCATCCACCCAGCATCACCATGATTCCCGCGATGACACCGACCGATGCGTGGTCGCCTGCCTGTCGGGCCAACTCCACGAGCCACCAAAAACACGCGAGATAGACGCCCGTCACCACGGCAATCCGGGTGCTTATTTTCAGCGGCTTGGCGCTGTGGTATGGGACTTCGGCCGTTGTCTCACTGTCCTGCCGGATCGCTAAAATTCGCCGGAACATCACGATGCCAAACGTGGCAATGACGATCGCGTAGAACCACCAGAAGCCCGCCATCGCGGCGAAAAATGTCTGCTCGCTCCACTCCATGTGCCGGTGCAAAGCGCGCATGGCAAGCTGGCCGGCCACGCACCACGCCAGAACGAAAATCCAAAGGCCGGTGAACGCGAACTTTTTCAGCCTGCGTTCCCGGTCGGTTGGAGCCGACCGGGCGATCAACCAATGCGCCGCGATGCCACCTGGAATTCCAACGATCGGTGCGAGCCAAGTTCCGAGGAAACCGGACTTTGCCGCCGCCGCACCCTTGCCAGCCACACTCACGCCAACCGTGCTCGCCGGGACCGCGGGCAGCGCCGCGAGCACCGCGCCGGAAAATGCGCGGCCCGGTGCAGTCCGCCGCAAAGTGTTTTCCACGAAAGCCTGCACTTCCTCCTGCAATAGTTTTCGCCCGCGCGACAGCCGTTGCTTGACGGCGTCTTCGGAAAGTTCCAATTCCGCGGCCACGGCCTCGACGGATTGGTGCTCTCGGTAGAACAAAATAAGCGGCTCGCGATAAATCTCCGGGATGTTTTCCACGGACCGCCAGAGGATCGCTTCTTCGTCCCGACTGATGGCCTGTTCGGAAGGAAGCGCCTCGTTGGAGGGAAAGTCATGCACGGTTTCCAGAGGCTCCGCATGGTGCGCGGGCTCGTGTCTTTCCCGGTGAAGGTTCTTGAGAGTCCTGTTTCGGACGATGCCACAAAGCCATGCGCGCAGTTTGGCCGGTTCGCGCAAAAGCCGAAGTTGTTTCCACGCCGCGATGAAAGTCTCCTGCGCGATGTCCTCGCTCTGGCCGAGATTGCCGCTGCGGCTGTAAGCCAGCGAGCAAATCAATGTCTGATAGCGCAACACGATGCGGCTGAAAGCATCGCGGTCACCGTCCAGGCTGCGCGCGACGAGTTCGGTATCGCTGTGTTCCTCGGAGATTGTTACTTGGTTAATCATCATACTGGCAGACATGTCCCTGAAAGTGTGCATGTGGTGACAAAGAATATCATCGGACCGGCTCAACGAAAACCGGCGTCAGTGAAATCTCAAGATGAAGGTGCCCTTCGGCAACACGAGCCATCACGGCCTGTCCCAGCACATTCACCGCAGTGGCTTTCTCCGTGGCCCACGCGCAATCGAACGGCACGGGGGGCGCATCTTCTCCGGTGAATTCATCCCGGCGTTCCCAAACCACACAGACCGGCCCGCGTGCGCCGCGATTCACTTCAAAAAGAAAAATGGATGGCTTCTCAGGAACATCCACGCGCTTCACTTCGCGGACTCCAGCCAGCGCCTTCGCCATGCGTTGAAACGCTTCGGCGGTGGGGTGGCGTTTTGTCAGCACGCTGTTTTCGTAACCTAGCAGCCCGATCTTGCCATACATGAGTGTCATCATGTTGTCGCGGTTGGTGCGGATGTCCATGAGCTGCCAATACAGGGTCTTCTGCACGCCAGCGGAAAACGCGAGGAGGTTTCGCATCACCAGCCCGCGCGACTGGATGCGATCATACTTTGCCTCCAGCTCCGGGGTGCAGCCGAGCATGAACATCTGCGTCTCCGGCGCGAGGGAACTCATGCGCGAGTAGAGTTCGGCAATCTTGTTGCCGCCCGCGTTGTCCTGCAAAGGCACGCCGTTTGGTTCCGGCTGAACAACCGATTGCATCCATGACGACAGCAGGGAAAAATACTTTCGATTCTCGGCGAATTGAAAGAAAGCCGGACCACCATACTCCGTGCAGATGATCGGCTTGCAGTAACCCAGCGCGAGCATCTTTTGCCGCATGAACTCGACACGCGCGACGATGGTGTAGGCATCCGCGTAGAGTCGCAGATCAAAAAGGTCGAACGCCTCGCGACCTTCCTTGAGAACGTAGTCGAAGAAATCCAATCCCGCCTGCTGGTTCGGAAGCGGTCGCGTTCCCGGCGGCCCAAAGAGCCCGTCATACCCGCCGACTACGACGACAGCGGATGGGTCGGCATCTTTCACCGCCTTATGAAAGACCTTTAGTTGCGCCACGAATTCCTCCTTCGTGCCGGACCAGTAAATCGGACTGTTCGGTTCGGAGTCGTTCTGCCAGTAGCGGACGCGACCTCTGCAGTGTTTGACTAGGTTGCTGACAAAGCGTTGGTAGTCATCGGGATTACTAGCCGGAGAAGGCGGCAGCAACGCGGCGGGACGTTTTACCGCCCATTCCGAACTCGAAAACAGCGAGATCAATCCCTCCTCGGGCGTTTTCAACTGGTTCATGAAAGCATCCACGGCACTCCAATCGTATTCGCCTTTTCGTGGCTCGATTTGATTCCAAGTCAGGTAAATCTTCGTGAACCCGCCGCCGAGTTCCCGCAGTTGAGGCATGAACTGTTCAGCCTTAACCCCGGCGTTGCCATAGAGAAATCCCCAGGCGATGCCCAGCGGCGAGCCGGGCATCGTCAGGCGTGTATCCTTCGTGGGCACCGATGCGGGATCGGACGGCTGAGCTGGCAAACTGACCGGGACGGAGCAGGCGGCGGTGACAATGGCTGCAATGGTTTTGACATTCATATTGTCAAAGATGTCCCTTCGATGCCGCGCGAGGTGACAGAAAAACTGTTCGCGGGCTTCATACACGGTAAGTAACTCGGTAAGCGCCGACACCTAATCCGAAATCTGCGCAGCGATGCCCGGCTACGGTTGCGCCTTGATTCGGTAATAGCGCGCACCTTGCGCGGGAGCGCCGCCGGTGAGGGTAAAGTCGTCGGTGAAGGTCTGCGTGGACGGGCTGCCAGTGGCGGCGGAATCCATCTCCACGCTGATCGCGCGCGTGATGTCCGTGAATGCGCCGTTGAGTGAGTCACTGAACTGCACGCGATACCGCACGCCGCCGATGCTGCCCCACCCGATGCTCACATGCCCGGCGGCATTGCGCGTGAGACTGCCGATGCGGAATGTCGATGCCGCGTTCTTCGGTTCCGTGCCGGCGATGTATTCCTGTAGGTTCGTGAAGCCATCGCCATCTTCGTCGAGTGCGGAATTGCCACCCGTCGCGGAGCCAAAGTGGAGCAGTTCCCACACGTCCGGCATTCCGTCGCCATCGGTGTCGGGCAGTGCGGTGACATTGAGCGAAATCGTGGCGGGTGCGCTCGTGGCGAAGCCGTCGTTCACCGCAAAGGTGAAGCTATCCGCGCCGACATAGCCATGCGCGGGCGTGTAAGTCACCGCACCGGTGACGGCATTGAATGTTGAAAGCAAACCGTGCGCTGGCGACGTGAGCAGTTGAAAGGCGAGCGGATTTCCCGACGCAGCGGAGCCAGTGAGCGCGAGGCTGGCTGCGGTGTCGGCGCTCACGCTCGGCGCGGCATTGTTTGCCACGGGCGGCGCAGTGGTCGCGAGGATTTCCACGTCGTCGATGTTCCATCCCGACATGGGTCGCGCGCCGTTTTTGAGGATGCGATAGGTCCAGCGCAGATAGACTGCGGGCTGATTGTCGGCGATGGCGGAAATGTTGTAGTGCTGTTTGCCCCACGCATTTTCCGTGATCTCGAAGCCATTGCCCCACACCCGCGTGAAGGCGGTTCCATTCGTCGAGACTTCGATCGTCAACTGCACGAATGGCGGCGAGTCCGAGTTCAGCCACCGCTGGAATTGCAGCACGGTGTTTGTCTTACCGGTGAAATTCAACGGCCCGCAGGTCAGATGCAAAGCGGCTCCGAGCGTGGTGGAGTGATTGCCGCTGAGATTTACGCCATAGACCTTCGTGCCGGTCGCTCCGCTCGTGGGATCGGGGAATCCATACGCGCCGCCGCCGCCGCCCAGCGGTGTGCCAAAGGCCCACGCACCGTTCTTTGCCCAGCCCGGATCCGTATCCATCGGGAAGTAAAACACGCGCTGCGCCGGCAGCACATCGAGCGCGATAGCGCGCGGCTGTGTGGCGGCGGTGGCGTTGTTGGTAAAGTCGAGCGTGCCCGTGTAACTGCCCGGCGCGAGTAAGTTCGCGGACCCACCGATACTTACCGTCACTACCATGCTCGTGCCCGCTGCGAGCGAGCCCGAGGAAGGTGCGACATTGAGCCACGTCCGCGTATGAACCGCCGTCCAGGCGAGCGTCGTGGCACCCGCATTAGTCAGCGTGTAAGTGCGCGATGCGGGCGTGAAGCTACCAACCTGCGGCCCGCTCGACGTGAAGCCAGCCGTCTCCGCGACATGCAAATCGTCGCCATTATCGAAGGCTTCCGCCACCCCGCCAGTCATGGAGCTATCCGGCGAGGTCGCGCTGACACCCATTCCGCGTTTGGCAAATCCAGCCCACAGATCGTTATGATTCGCGCCCCCGTTGTCCACCACGTCGGCCTGGATGATGGCATCGCGGGCTTGCAGGAAATTCGGCTCCGGCGGGCACAGCTTCATGCCATCGGTCACGAGTTGCAGCGCGAGTTGGTTGCCGGTCGCAAAACCGTGACGCCGGATCAGATTCGCGCGCACTTCCCAGAGCGCCGAGCACCAGACCTCGCCCACATTGTGGGCTTCACTCGCGGCGAGCTGCGCAGTCGTGGTAAAGATCGGGCTGCGCGGAATGCTCGTGTCCACCGTGGTCTGCGAGACCTGCGAAAACGTGAGCGGATTTTTCGTCATGTCCGTCGAATAAGGATAGCGTCGCACACCGAAGTAATAACTCTGCGTCAGCCCGCGCAGCAGATGCCCCGAGTAACCGCCAAAGGCATAGCAGCCATCCACATCGTCTGTGGCCGCGCTCAACAACGAGAGCGCGTAAAAGTCCGACCAGCCCTCACCCATGCCGCTCGTCTGTAGCGAACCAATGCCCGCGCCACCACCGACCAGCCGCCAGCTCAGTCCGTGCGCGTATTTATGCAGCACAATCTCCGCGTCGAGCGAGCCATCGCGATTCGGCGTGATGCCATTCCAAAGATACATCTGCATCCGCGGCGCGCTGCCATCGGGTGGCGTCGTCATGTTGGCGTTGTTGAAGCCGCCGTCTTGCGCGTCGGCCTGCAAGGCATCGCCGCCACTTCCGCCGCGACCGAAATTATCTGTCTGAAAATTGCCCGCCGCTTCGTCGAAACCGAGCGCGTAAAGTTTGTCGTGCATCCAATTACACCAGTAAAAAAGCTGCGTCACCGCGGCGGCACGGTAGGTGGATGGCGACTGCGTGAGGTCGAGCGGGAAATCAAACACGCGATCCGGCGAACCCTGCGGGCGAGGCAGATCGGGGATGTTGTCGAAGTTCGAATCGGTGTGCGCGTCCACGTTGTTGCCGAGCGTTTCATTCGTCCCATCCGGGATCCAGCCATCGGGCGAGGCCGTCGTGTTCAAGGCATCAATCGTCACCAGCGAACGCGGCACCACAGCGGGCTGCGAGGTGAGCGGCGTGCTATATCCCGGCGAGAACGGCGAAGGGCTGTCGCTGATATAAACGCGATAGGTGGCGTTGCTGATGTATTCCGTCAGGCAGCGCCGCACCTGCACCGCGCCGGTCTGCGCATCCACGAGTGTGCGGTAGGTTTCACCCATGCTCTTCGGCGTTAGCAGCACATCCCAGCAGAGGCGCATGGAAGTGCCATTCATCGGCAGCCAGACTAGCTTCACATCCGCATCGCCCGCGAGCACGGCGGCGCGAAACTTCTGCTTTTGCTCCGCGCCGGGCGACGCACTCGTCGTGGTAACGTCCGCCGCCGCCAGCAACGTGTTGAGCGATTGCGCGGCATTCACCAACGCCGTCGCCGCCGTGATTGCTGGCGCCGCGGACCCTTTCGCATGGGCCGGGTCCGCCACGAAGCGGCTCGCCATGCTCACGAGTTCGCCGCGCTTCGTCACATGCGCCTGGATGCTTGCTTCAAAAACCGGGATGCCCGCGACCTGCTGCTCCCATACCGTCGTGTGCAGACCGTTGTGCGCCGCCACGTAATCCCGCTTTACCAACGCACCATTCAGCGCCGTGGCATCATGGCCGAAGACATCGCGATGCTCATTGAGAAACGCTTTCACCACCCGATGCGGGTCACCCGCCGGGATGGCATCGAGCGCCGCCTTCGGAATCATCGCGCCTTCCCCATTCGCTCCAGTGAGCAAGCCATCCCTCTGCGCGACAAAGCCGGGTCGGCCCAGCACGCGATCCCTATCCACCCGCACTCCCGCCGCTCTATCCTTCAGCCGACTCACGCCCGTGGCATGGGTAGCCGACCACGCGGCAGGCGCGACGTTGCGCACATCAATGTCTGCCGGTGAATCGTGATCGTTTTGCGCAGCGAAGGCGTTCAGGCCAATCAACACCAAGGTAAGCAAGGAGCGCCATCGCATAAGCCAGTGATGGATGCCGGGATTTAGAAGCGCACGAGACGGAACAACAACTTACCGCCCCGATGAGGGGTCGAGACCATGCTTTGCCCACCGCTGTCCGGGACGGTTAGAGGCAATGAGACTGGCTATGAGTGTGCGATTCACGCGTGAAAGACTATGGAAGGGCGAGACGGAAAAAGACGCCGGCTCCGGCTGGCGTGAGGGTGACGATATTTTGCCCGCCGCCGGTCGTGATGGCGCGCGTGGAGTTGGTCCAGGTCACGAGGTTCGTGCTTTCTTGCAGCACCCACCCGGTGGACGCGGAGGGCCAGTCGAGCTGTATCTGACCGGGCGTAGTCGAGTAGATCATGGTAAGCGCCGGGATTTTGAGGAAGTTTGCCACGAAGGCGTAATCACGCAGCGCATCGAACGAGATGGTTCTCGTCGTCCCTGCCGTGACTCCGCCGAGCATCCAATGACTAAAGTAGTAACCCGGCGCGGCTGTCGCGCTGAGGGTAACGGTAGCGCCATTCCCAAATACACCCGCGCCGATGACGCTGCCGCCTTGGGTTGGGAGGGAAGTCGCGCTAATGGTGCGGTTAGTCACCACGAAAGTCGCGGTGAGCGTGGTGTGAGTGGTCAGCGTCGAGGTATAGCTTGGGCTGGTGCTCACGACTACCGCGCCCTTCTTCCAGTTCGCGAAAACATAGCCGACGGCAGGTGTGGCATTGACGGTCACGCTGGCACCGCTGGCATAAGTGCCCGCGCCGAAAACAGTGCCACTGGCGGCAGGCGCGACGACGAGCGTGAGCACGGGATTGTTCGGCTCGAAGGTCGCGGTGAGGGACGTGGCATAGACCACGACATGGGTGAGGCCGGGGCTGGTGCCTACGATCCGCTGGGCACCGCCGACATCGGCTCCTTGTTTCCAGTTCACAAAATGATAACCCGGATACGCCGTCGCATTGATCGTGATGATCGTGCCGCCATTGAAGGTTCCCGTTGAGACTCCCGCCGAGCCATTCATCGCTATGGTGCCCGTATTGACCGTCGCGACCGTGCCGTAGATGAAGTAAGTGGAGGCGGGATCGGTAAAGTTCGCCTGGAGGTTGCGATCCGCAGTCGCGGTGAACGAGTAAGTAGCCGCCGTGCTCACGACGACACCGTTCTCCGTCCAACTCACGAGCTGGGAACCATCCTGCGCGGAGGAATCGAGAGTCACGATTTCGCCCGCGTTGAAAGTGCCGGTGCCGCCGACGTTCCCGCTGATGCTCGGATTGGCCGTGGCATTGATAACGTAAGGTCCGGTGTTCGGCCCGGAGAAGTGCGCGCTCAAGGTCTTGTGGCCATCGGCGGCAAAGGAGTAGCTCGCACTCGCACTGACGATGACACCCGCCTCAGTCCAGTTGAGGAACGTGCGCCCAACGGCGGGCGTGGCCATGACAGTTACATTTACGCCGGGGGCATAGGTGCCGCCGCCCGTGACATTGCCACCCGCTGAGGGCAAGGCATTCACCGCGATGGTGACGGGAACGGTCGCCTGATTGAGCAGCGTGAAGGCCACATCACCAGCACCATTGATAAACCGGTAGTCGCCGGTCACCGCAGGCACCTGCGCGATGTGCAATCCATTTCCGATCGTGCTGGCACTCCACTTCCAGTAAGGAAAATAACTGTCCACCAAACCGATGATTTGCAGCCAGTAACCCTGCCCACCCGTGAGCACGAAGCCTGCGGGCAGCGTGAACTTGTAATCATAGACGCCGGGCGTGGCGGTCGCGGTCTCACTCGCCGCACCATTCGTATGCCACACCGTGCCACCGGGGAGGGCGATGGTGTTGATGCTGATTTGGAAATCCACCGGTGCCGGACCCGAGCGCGTGCCGCGCCACTGAATCTCCCGCAGCGTCTGGGTGGTCGGCGTGCTGAAGGAGTCCCAGACGAACTCCTCCAGATTGCTGCCTCCGCTGCTATAGGTGGAGGAAAGGTAGCCGCTGCTACCCGCGGCTGCTGGCTGGCTGTAAATGTCCGCAGCCTGAACTCCGATAGAAATCAGGAGGAACGCGAAAAGTGAAAGAAATAGTTTCACTGATGCGCGAGGCGGAAAAAGAGACTGGCTCCGGCTGGCGTGAGGGTGACGATATTTTGTCCGGCAGCGGTGGTGATTACGCGAACCGAGTTAGTCCACGTCACGAGATTCGTGCTTTCTTGCAGCACCCATCCAGTGGAGGCGGTAGCCCACATGAGTTGCATTTGGCCAGACGTGGCGGCGTGGATCGTGGAGAGCGTCGGCGTGGGTAGGAAGTTCGCCACGAAGGCGTAATCACTCACCGCATCGAACGTGATGGTTTTTGTCGCGCCCGCCGCCACCCCGCCGAGCATCCAGCTACTAAAGTAATAACCCGGTGCGGCGGTCGCAGTGAGAGTCACAGTGGCTCCGTTCCCGACTACACCCGCGCCGGTCACACTGCCGCCGGTCGCGGGCGCAGCAGTGGCGGTGATGGTGCGATTCGTTACCACGAAAGCCGCGGTGAGCGCAGTGTGATTGGTGAGCAAGAAGGTATAGCTGGCATCGGCGCTCTTAACCGTGGTGCCCTGCTTCCAATTTACGAAGGTGTAGCCGATGGCGGGCGCGGCGGTGACGGTAACATTCGAGCCATGTGCATACGTGCCCGCTCCGGCGATCGTGCCGCCGGCGACTGGCGCGGCGCTGATCGTGAGGACAGGATTGTTTGGCTCAAAGACGGCGGTGAGCGTGGTGCCATAGCAGACCATGTGTTTGAGCGAAGGATCGGTGCCCACGACATGCGGCGCTCCGCTGAGGTCGCCGAGGCCCGCGCCTTGTCTCCAATAGGCGAAGTGATACCCGGCAGCCGGTGTGGCATTGAGCGTGATAAGTGTCCCGCCATTGTAGCTGCCGCTGGATTGGCCCCCGGTTCCGGCGATGGCGATGGTGCCCGTATTGGCCGGGGAGACGACTCCGTTGATATAAAGCGAGTTTCCGGGGTAGGAAAAATTGGCGACTAGGTTGCGGTCGGCGGTGACGGTGATGGGGAAGACTCCGTTGGCATACGCGAGGTTCACGAGCACGCCGTTTTCCGTCCAACCCACAAAGGAAACACCGTCTGCCGGAGTTATATCGAGGTCCACGATTTCACCCGCATTGTAAGTGCCGCCGCCGTTGGCGTTGCCATACACGGAGGGATTCGCCACGACGCTTATGATATAGGGACCAGTGTTGGGACCGGAAAAATTCGCGCTCAATGTCTTATTCCCATCGGCAACGAAGGAGTAACTCGCGCTCGCGCTGCGGACGATGCCTGCCTCGGTCCAATTCAGGAACGCACGCCCCGCCGCCGGAGTGGCGGTAACAGTAACATTCGCACCGGGCGCAAACGTGCCGCCGCCAGCCACGGTGCCGCCCGCTGCCGGGAGTGCGTTCACGGTGATGGTCACGGGCACCGTCGCCTGCGTGAGCAGCGTAAAGGCGGTATCGCCGGGCGTGCTGATGTAGCGGTAGTTGCCCGTGATAGCCGGGACTTGCGCGGTGTGCAGGCCGTTGCCACCTGTGCCCGCGCTCCATTGCCAGTCAAAGTTCGGCGTTTGTTTCGCGTAGATATTCAGCCAGTAAGTCGTGCCACCCGTGACGACGAATCCGGCGGGCAGCGTGAACTTGTAATCATACACGCCCGCGATGCCGGTCGGTGTTTCGCTCGCATTTCCACCCGTGCTCCAGATAGTGCCACCGGGTAGCGAGAGGGTGTTGAGACTGATTTGGAAATCCACCGGCGACGGGCCGCTGCGCACGCCGCGCCATTGGATTTCGCGGATGATTTGCGTCGTGGCGACGCTGAAGCTATCCCACACGAATTCTTCGCTGTTACTGCCATTCGGTGTGAGCGTGGCGGAAAGATAGCCACTGCTCCCCGCCGCTGGAGGCTGCTGGTAAGCGGGCGCGGGCGGCGCTGCCGAGACACCGAGTGCGAAAGGCGAGAGGCTGTTCGTGGCGATGGTGATTTTATTCGCCGCCGTGTCCACAGTGCCCGCGAGTTTTTCCCACACACCGGCGTGGTAGTGGAAAAGGGCGAGCGTATTTTCATCGAAGCCCGCAGGCAGCAGCGCCGGGTCGTAGGCAAACGTGAGATGAACCGCGCCGTTATGCGTGCCGCTGTATTCCAGGTTCCAAAGCTGCAGGGCACTCGTGCCGTCGGGCCGCGCGAAGGTCGGGATGCCAAACTGGCCCTCGGTTTCGCGCTCGCCGAGTTCCGCATCATCGGCCTCGGAAAAGTCGCCGTAGAACGTGCCCGCGCTCGTCACGTCGTCGAAATGAAAGTCCACGCCGCCAACATGCGAGGAGCCGCCGTTGCAACTGCCGTCGCCGCCGT
Organism: Chthoniobacteraceae bacterium; assembly: GCA_043776145.1. GTDB lineage: Bacteria > Verrucomicrobiota > Verrucomicrobiia > Chthoniobacterales > Chthoniobacteraceae > JANLQB01. The sequence goes on along the minus strand of JAYVRQ010000773.1, from coordinate 2,049 downwards.
TGCCGGGAACTTTCGTGCCGGTGAGCAGGCTGAGCACGATGTCGAAGTTCGAGGACTGTCCCGCCGCGAGACTACCCAACGTCCAGCGTTGCCCGCCGGAAACCCAGCGCGTCGCGGGCGCGAAATTATCGCGGCCCTGCCGTCCGGCATACGGCGCTCCCTGCCAGTTGGCCTCGATGGAAAGATGCACGCCGTCCGATGGCTTGCCGGCGGAGTGATCGTCCACGCCATTTCCCTCGATGCCGTAGTAGCCGATTTCAAAGGCGGTCGGCGCGATCTTCGAGTGAAACGCAATCAAGTCCTCCAAGCCCGCCGTCGAACTGCCCGCACCAGCGGAGCCCGCGTCGGTTCCTGTGAGCGTGGCGTCGTAGCGATACTGGCTTAGCTTGCCGGTATAGGCTCGATTGTCATAGACGCCGCGCTGCGAGTTGAGGCCGTGCAGGAATTGGAAGAGCTGCACATTAGTGATCGCCGCGCCGCTGATATTGCGGACGCGGAAACTTTCATTCAGCACGTAGCGATTGCTGTCGATGGAAACCGCCGCGCCACCCGCGGATGCAGGCGTGGTGCCCATCGGCGTGCCGACCACGGTATCGACCATTTCAAAGCGCAGCGTGATTTCAAGGTCGCTGTTCGCGATGATCGACTCAGCGATGGGCAGTCCATCGAGATTCGCGCCGACCAGGTGGATGCCTTGTACGACGGCGAACGAAGAGTTCGTCTGCCAGTCGGGGTAGAGAAACTGCGGATCGAGCCAGGTCGGTGTCACGGCTACGCCGTCCTTCGTGTAGCCGATGGCGGAGCCCCATTCGCCGCTGAGATACTCGCGGCCCTCGAAGCCGGGCGTGTTGTCGATCAGGTAGTCGGAGTAGCCGTAATCGCTGAGCGTGATGTTCCAGTTGGGGTTCGCGAGCACCATCGTGCCGCCGGTGCTGCCGGCGGGCGCGGCGATGAGGTTATCCATCAGGATTTTCTGCGCGCCATCGGGGAAGGTCGCGAGTTCGATGCGGATCGTGTCAAACGCGATGGCGGAATTCAGCGTGCAGGTTCCCGATGGAAACGAGTCACCCGGCGAGGCGGTGCCGTGGGAAAGCGCGGTGCCGACGGTGACGGGCTGGCCGCTGCTGTGGTCGGTCGCGGTCACAAAAATGTTCGAGCCGACAGCGACGTTTGGGTTTTCGACGGTCGCGAAATTGAACGCGACGCCGGACACCGGGAAGTCGAAGTGAATCTCGATCACCGTGCCCGCCGTGGCGGATGGCGCGAGGAAATGCGTCGCAAATTTCGACAGTGTGTAGCCCGTGCTCGCCTCGGTCTCGATGGTCGGCGGCGCGGCATTCGGCGAGGTGAAAGTCGCGCTCAGACCCGCAACCGTTTGCGTCATCGGAGCCGCCGTGTGCAGCGCGAGCTGCGGCACGCCGCTGTCGAAATTGAAGTGAATGCCGGTGAGGCCCGCGGAGAAATTCGCGGTGTAGTCGCCGCTCGCCGCGGGCGTGAAAGTGTAGCTCGGATCGCTGCTCACCGCGTTGCCGAGCGAGTCCGTCCAATTCACAAACGAGTAACCCGCCGTCGGCACCGCAACGAGCGTGATGCTCGCGCCAACCGTGAGACTTCCCCCACCCAGCGCCGTGCCGCCGCCGACCGGCCACGCGGATGCGGTGATGGTGTAAGCGGGCGAGAAATTCGCGACGAGATTGCGTGCGGCAGTGACGGTGAACGAGTAGCTCGGCGAGGTGCTCACGATCGCGCCGCCTTCGGTCCAGTTTCGGAAAACAAAATCCACGCTCGGGAATGCAAACAGCGTCGCCATCGCGCCGCTCGCGTAATCACCATCGCCAAGGACCGCGCCGCCGACCGCCGGCGATGCAATCGCGGTGATCGTGATGGCGGGCGCAAAGTTTGCGACGAGCGCAAGATTCGTCGCGGCGTCGAAAATGTAATCCGCATCGGTGCTCACGACTGCGCCGCCGACCGTCCAATTTGCAAAGGCGTATCCCGCATTCGGAACAGCGGAAACCGTGACGCTATCGCCGATGGCATAAGCACCCT
>JAYVRQ010000772.1:0-2929 GCA_043776145.1 Chthoniobacteraceae bacterium | reverse complement strand
GCGAGGGCGGATGGGTGCGGAAATACAAGATTTCCACGTCGCGCTTTGGCATCGGCGACCATCACGGCAGCTACAAAACGCCGGCGGGGCGGCTGCGCGTTTGGGAAAAACTCGGCGGTAATTTGCCATCGGGCGCGGTCATCAAGCATCGCGAGGCCACGGGGGAAATCCTGCCCGCGAATGCGCCGGGGCGCGATCCCATCGTCTCGCGCATCCTGTGGCTCGAGGGGCTCGAAGCGCAGAACGACAACGCGCGCGGACGCGGCATCTATATTCACGGGACGACGGAGGAGGCGAACCTCGGGAAGCCGGTGAGCTGGGGCTGCATTCGGATGCGCTCGGAGGATGTGATCGAGCTTTATGAAATCGTGTCCGTCGGTGCGACGGTCACGATTTCCGAGGAGGGGTTGCCGCATTTTGCAAAGTGGAAACCCGCGCCGCCGATCCTCATCGCGTCGCAGCCCGCGCCGCCGCCGCGCCCCGTTGCGGAGGCGATGCCGCGCCTTCGCCGCATCCTCTCCGAACGACTGCCTGCGGTGGGCGAACTCCTGCGGCCCGACGATGATCGCGCGGCTCCCGCCGATGTCCGTGTGGCCAATGCGTTTCGCGGCAGCATCCTCTTCGCCGGACTGCCCGCCGCGCCGAAGCCCGCGGCAAAACCGCCCGCGAAATCCGCCGCCACGCCGGAGCGCGTTCCGGTTTCGGAAGCCTTCACGCTGGCCTCCGCGCCTCTCGCGCCCGATGAATTTTCCATCCGCCTCACGATGCCCGATCCGCCGATGCGACTCATCGACCTCCGCCGCATGGCGGTCACGCCTTTCCTCGCCGCCGCCAGCATGTTCACCGCGCCGCCGCCGGATGCTAGGACGCTCGTCGGGGTGCTTGGGAGATAAAACCGGCAAAAAAAGCACTTTCAGGATGAATTGGAACAACCGCCTCTCGACTTTTTGGTGAATCCACGCAAGATGTTGAAATGAAGACTACCTACGGCTTTTCCAGACGCGGGCCCGATCGCGTCGCTGAGGAACTGGCAGCAGTGCTTTCCAAAAAAGCCTCTTTCGAGTTCAAGGCACTTTTCGACATCGTCCACACGAACCTCCGGGATCGCAACGCGGCTGGGGGCGGCGAGGAGATGCTGCGACTGCGCGCTTACGAAAAACTGCAAAACCTCGTCCGTGCGGGCATCGTGAAAAAAACCGGCAAGGAATACCGCGGCGACGCCGCCGGGCTGCGGAACTTTCTCGAAACTGCCGCCGAGTTGAACGCAAAATTTGCCGCCGGAATCCAGGCGCGCAGCCCGTTCGCCGCTCCCGAGAAAGCGCCCGCCGCCAAGACGCCGCCTGCCCCGAAGAAAGCACCCGCTCCCAAAGCTGCGCCTGCTTCCAAAAAGAAGGCTGTCGCCGGGAAAACCGCGGTTCCGAAAAAGGCGCTCGCCTCGCAATCCATACGCCGCTCGCGCTAACATCCGCGATTGCTCCTTGAAAGTTGCGCCTCCGTGGATCGGAAGGGATGGCGCAGTGTCCCCACTAGAATTCTTCCATCCGCCCTATATGGCCCAAAGTTGAAACAGATGGATGACCGGCTCTCACGGCTTACCTTCGCTCCACCGCCAGTTAGCAACGGTGGAGGAAAACTGGAATGGCCTATGGCGGACCCGGCGCTGCTTGCGGAGAAGGTGATGCAGGCGAATGGTCGCGCGATTTGGCAGCAGCGTGCGGAGTGTTCATAGGCAGGTCGTATGATTAGCAGCGGGCGGGCCACGGGCTCCGATGCGCAAAAAAACTTCCGCCGCCACACCGCTTGCCGCCGCGCAAGCACCGACCTACGTTCCGGGTCTTCGCATGTTCAGCACCATCGGACGCCTCGCGCTGTCTTTCATCCAATACCTCGGCGAACTGGCGCTGCTTTTTGCGGAGACGGTGCAGGCCGTTTTCGTCGCGCCGATTCGCTGGCGGCTGCTGCTGCGGCAGATCGTGGAAATCGGCTTCCGCTCCCAGCTCGTCGTCGCCGTCACGGGCGGCTTCACGGGCGCGGTGATGGCGGCGCAGACTTACTTCCAGTTTTCCCGGCTCGGCATGGCGTCGTCGGTCGGCGCGGTCGTGTCGGTTTCGATGTTTCGCGAACTCGGTCCCGTGCTCACGGGGCTGATGGTCGCCGGGCGCGTGGGCGCGGCCATCGCGGCGGAAATCGGCACGATGAAAGTCACCGAACAAATCGACGCCCTGCGCGCGCTCGGCGTGGAACCCATCGACTACCTCGTCGTCCCGCGCGCACTCGCGATGATGATCTCCATGCCGCTCCTCGTCGGCGAAAGCGTGGCCCTCGCCCTGCTCGCGAGCCACTTCGTGGGGACGAGGCTGCTGCCCGTCCCGCCCGCTTTTTACCAATACCAGACCGTGCTCTACACCCACGGCTCCGACATCGTCATGGCGCTGAGCAAGGGATTCATTTTTGCCGTGCTCATCGTCTTCATCGCGTGCCATCAGGGCTTAAACACGAAGAACGGCGCGGTGGGCGTGGGCCGTGCGCCGACGGAGGCCGTCGTCATTTCCTCGCTCGCGATTCTCATCTGCAATTTCTTCCTCAGCTTCGCGCTCAACATGGTTTTTCCCGGAGGCGTGTGACCCATGATCGAAGTGCGCGACCTCCACAAAATGTTCGGCAAAGAGGAAGTGCTGAGCGGCGTCGATCTCACGATCGCGTCGGGCGAAACGTGCGTGATCCTCGGGCGCTCCGGCGGTGGAAAAAGCGTGCTCCTAAAACATCTCATCGGCCTCATGCAACCGACGCGCGGCGAGGTGCTCGTGGATGGGAAAAACATCGCGAATCTTCCCGAGCGAAAGCTTGGCGAGGTGCGGAAAAGGATCGGGATGCTCTTCCAAAGCGGCGCGCTTTTCGACTCGATGAATGTCGAGGAAAACATCGCCTT
>JAYVRQ010000771.1:0-9885 GCA_043776145.1 Chthoniobacteraceae bacterium | reverse complement strand
CACGTCACCGCATTCGCATCGGTCGCGAGAAAGGTCGCGTCGTCGAGCAGTTGCCACGCGGCGAGTTGCAGGGTGGCGGCTTCGTTCACAGTCAAAGCAGCGGAGTTCACGACGAGCCCGGCGATTTCAAAAAGCTGGCCGAGGTAGCCGTGCTTCGCGCTCTGGACGGGCGCGGCGACCGCGGAGATTCCGGCGATGCGGGCGGCGCTGCCATCGTGGGTGTAGTTCGCGCTCGTGGCGCGCCGGCCACCGGCATCGGCGGTCTCGGCGGTGATGGTGTAGTTCGCACTCGTGCGCGGCGCGGCGCCGGTGCGGCAGCAGACGGCGAGGAGTGCTGCGGAGAGGAGATGTTTTTTCATGGTCAGTTTCCGAAGGTCGCGTCGCCCACTGGCGCGCTGATGGTCATGGCTTTGGTGATGGTCAGGTTGGTCACGGGGTAGCTGCCCTTGACCGCCGAGATTTGTCCGCCCACGGGCACGACGTTCACGGCTTCGATGAGCGTGTCGTGCGGCTGGAAAATCGTGCCGTCTTCCACGCTGTCGGGCGCGCGGACGCGGTCGAGGTAGCGGGTGTTCGGGCCGGGCACGAGGGCGATCGCATCCCGGAGCGTGGCGAGCCCGAAAGAGGTGCCGGAGTTCGATCCACCCGAAGCCGTGCAGCCGCCTGCGGTGTGGATACCGATGGTAAAGCCGTTGCCCTCCCAGACGATGGGGCTGCCGGAATTCGCGGGCTCGGTGTCCACGCTGTAGATGAGCCTGCTGCCGGTCAGCCCGAAGAAGAAACCGACTGAAGTCTGGAGCGTCTGATTTTGCGCGTTCAGTCCGAAGTGCGTACACATCCCGGCGGAGTCGAAGTTTCCGCACACGCCGGGCTGGCTGCCGACTGGCGTGTTGTCGATGCCGCAGCCAGTGACTCGCGTTTGCGCGCCCGCGGCGGGCACCCCCGGCGTCATGCGGAAGAAGCCGTGCAGGACGTGGGCGGTTTGCAGGAGATTATTCTGGCCGATGCGGAAGACCTGCCAGTCGTTGCCGACGCCTCCGTTCACCACGGTCATCGAGCCGGCGATGATCGGAAATTGATCCTGAACCGCGGACGCCACGGTCCCGCCATTGGGCAGCGAGGCGGGGATGTTCACCTCGAAAATACTGCCGCCGCCCAGCGGGCAATGCCCGGCGGTGAGCACGCCGCCGTTCGAGGTGAGCCAGCCGGTGCAGCCGCCGGTGAGCCGCCCCACGCGGTTGTCGTTCGAGGCGACGCGATCGTCCGGGCCGCAGAGCGTGCGCTCAATGCCGCCGCAGCAGTTGTTCGCATTGGCCGGGTCGGCGACGTGGGAATAGGTGAAGACCTGCTCCACCTGCACCGCGACGCCGCTGTCGCCGGGTGCGACGATCACTTCCACGCGCACGGTGTCGCCGTTGAAAAGGGCGCTCGTCCGCCCCCACATTTCGAGTTGCGCCGCATCGAGCGTCTGGCTCTGGCCGTCCGCGACCGAGGTGAAGCGCACCCGGCTCGCGAGCCCGAGCGCGGCCTGCGCGAGCGGCACGCGCACGCGCGTCGCGCCGGGCACGGTGAGCTTGCCGACGAGGCGCGTCTGCGGGTCTTCGGTGGGATTCGACATCGTTCCCGATGAAAGCGACGCCGGGATGATGCGGCGGGTTTCGGCTTGCGCGCCGGTGAGCGCGACCGCGAGGAGCAGCGAAAAAAAGAGGCGCGAGGTTTTCATTGGAGTGTGACGAGGACGAGGACGAGGCCCGTGGTTTCATCGAGCGGCGTCATCGCTTTTCCCAAAATGGAACCTTGCGCGCGCTCGTGATCCGCCGCCCTCATCGCCTCGCCCGCGGTGTCGGAAGTCGTGAGCAAATCGCCGGGCGCAATCACCCCGCCGCTCGCATTCGCCTTCACAAAAACGCGCCCGCTCAGCGCCACATTTTCGCCCGGTTCGAGCTGCCGCTCGTCGATCATCGAGATGCCGGCCTGGATGCCATTCGCGCCCGAGACGATGCCCGCCACTTTCCGATCGTACGCCGCCGCGCTCCGCCGGAGTTTGCCGGGATGCTCCGGGTCGATGCTCACGACTGTGCCCGCGAGCACGCCGCGCTGGCTCATCGGGAAAGGTTCCGCGAGATCCGCGCCGCCGGTGATCGTCAGCACCGAAGTCCGAATCGTGCCGACCACATGGAGCTTCGCCTGCGGCGTCTCGGTGCCGATGCCCACGTTGCCCGCCGTATCGACCGCGAGGCCGTAGGTGGAAGGCGGCGGCCCGTTTCCCGGACCGGCGACGAGCTTCGCGGTTGAGCCGTTGAAGCGGAAGTCGGCGCGGTTGCCGTTGCGTTTGATCGTACCTCCCGACTCACCGTTGGGACTGCCAACGGTGAAGGTTCCGAGTCCCGAAGTGATGGTGGTGCCGCCGCCGTCGATCGTCATGCTCGGCAGGCCATCGTTCACGAAAAAACTCAGCGGATGATTGCTCCGAGTTCCAAGCTGGCCGCTGAATCCATCGATGTAGGACGTCAGGCGGACCGTGCCGTCGGTGTGTTCGATTCCGTAGGCATTGTTGAGGCCAAAGCCGGGACTGGTTTGCACGGTGAATTTGACCGGGGGAGCGATGGTGCCGACGCCCACGTTTCCCGTCGTATCGACCGTCATCCGCGCCGCGCCATTGTTAATGAAAAAGCTGAGCTTGTGATTGCTCACCGTCCCGAGCCAGCCGCCGCCGGTGCTGCCGCCCAGAAAGGTCGCGACTCCGATCGTGCCGTCGGTGTGATGCAGGCCGTAGAAATTACTCGCCGTGCGCACCGAGAGCGGAAGCGTCGGCGTGCTCGTGCCGATGCCGACGTAGCCGCCATTGTAGTAGGCATTCGCGCCATTCAGCGTCCAGATGCTGCCGACACCGCCGGGCGCGACCCAATTGAGACTCGCGCCATCGAAGCCGAGCACCTGCCCCGCGCCGGGCGCAACGGGCACGGTGAGGTGGCTGAAATCCAGCGCGCCCGCCGCGACGTGCGTGCCATTGATCGCACCCGGCGTGATCGCGGCGCTCGTGACCGCGCCATCCGCAAGATACGGCGCGGGCGCGATGCGCTGATCGGGCGTAAGGAGCTGCGAGCCGTTCACGCCGTCGTTGAACCACACGCGCAGCCGCACATCGGGGTTCGTGAAAACGCTCGCGGGAATTGCGGTCATGTTCACGAGTGCGACATCGCCGAGCAGCACGGAGTAAAGCCCCTTCGCGACTGTGAGCGACACCGCAGCCGCCGGCTCGCTGCCCGCGATGCTCGTGCCGTCGTTGCTCCAAAAAGTCGTCGCGCCCGTGTCATCGACGAGTGCGAATCGGAACAGACCCGCGCCCTCGAAATTCACCGCATCGACCGCGACGCGGCCCTGGTAATTGAGGAGCGTCGGCACCTGCGCGTGCAGGGCCGTGGCCGCGAGCAGCAGCAGGAGAAGGACGCGCAGTTTGCGGAGAAATGGAATGTGCATGGTGAAGTGGTGGATTGGATTTTTCATAGAACGGGTCTCGCCTTACTTCCTCAGCAACGCCGCGCCGGGATTACCGATTCTTTTTGGAAAATGACTTCGCCTTGCGCCGCCGGTCGCTCAGCGCCCGTCCGGCCTCGCGGGCGAGCCGGGGCACGACCGGGTGCTCGATCCGGCGCTCGGCTGTGATGAGGTAAAGCCGGGTCTCGCATTCCGCCGTCCGCCCGACCGCCACGAAGCCATACCCCTCGATCGCCTCGGTGGCCACAATCGTCGGCACCACCGCGATTCCGATGCCCTCCGTCGCCACGATTTTCGACAGCGCCGCGTCTTCAAATTCCCCGACCACCACCGGCTCGACGGCCACGGCGCGGAACCACTTTTCCCAATTCGCGCCGCAGCGCCGTGTTCTGCGTGGGCAACAGCAGCGGCGCTCCGCGAAGATTGCGCGGAAAACGTCCCGTCAATGTTTGCGCGAGCGCCGGCGCAGCGCAGAAGGTCACGCCGCTCACGCCCAGCGGATCGAGCAGCCTTTCGAGAATTATGCCACCGCGTTTCTCGCCGTCATGGAATCGCCCGCGATCCTCGTCGGCACGCTGTGCGGCGAGGCGGGGATGAAAAAGGTGGAGCCGTTTTTCGTCGCGCCTTTTCAGGGCGTGCGCGCGTTGTTCCTGCTCGAAATGGGCGTCGTCGCTGGTGCCCGCGTGGGCGACTTGAAAAAAGCCGGCCCGTTCCTGCTCGACTTCGGCATCCTTGTCCCGCTGCTCAATGGCGCGCTCAGCGTCTGTCGGCCGGTTCACCGGCCTCGAACTCGGCGGCGCGACGCTGCTCGGCGTCCTCTCTGCCAGCGTCTCCTACATTGCCGCGCCCGCCGCCATCCGCATGTCGCTGCCGGAGGCGAATCCGACGCTTTACCCCACCTCGTCGCTCGCCATCACCTTCCCTTTATCGCATCGGACGTGCGCGTTTTGCGCGCGGGAAAATTCTGATCGTTTCGCCCGCTGCGGGATGGCAGGAAGCGGTTCGCCTGCTAACCTGCCGTCCATGCCGACCAAAGCCCCCTGGCTCGATGGAGCCGCGCACTTCGCCACCACGCGCTGGACGGTCGTGCTGCTCGCCGGACGCGACGGCCCGGAGCACCGCCTCGCGCTGGAGCAATTTTGCCGCACGTATTGGTATCCGGTTTATGCGTTCATCCGCCGCCGCGGCGAATCGCCCGACGATGCGCGCGATCTTTCGCAGGAATTTTTCGCGCGGCTCGTGGAAAAGGAATGGCTCGGCGGCGTCGAGCGGCGCGACGAGGCGCGTTTCAGCACGCTGCTGCTCACGATGCTGAAACGTTTCATCGTGAACGAATACGAGCGCGGCCAGACGGCGAAACGCGGCGGCGGAGTCGCGCCCGTCTCGATCGACGTGGCGCAGGCCGAGGCGTGGTTCGGCGTCGAGCCCGCGACGCATGAGACGCCGGAAAAACTTTTCGAGCGGCGCTGGGCGCTCGCCGTCCTCGCCGCCGCGCTGGAGCGGCTGCGCGAAGAACTCGCCGCCTCGGGAAAGTCGCGCCACTTCGAGGTGCTCAGCCCCTTCCTCTCGCGCGAACCCGACGCGGGCGAATACGAAACCGCCGGGACCGCGCTCGATCTCGCCGCGCGCAGCATCGCGGTCGCCGTGCATCGCCTGCGCCAGCGCTACCGCGCCGTTTTGCGTGAAGAGCTTTCCGCCGGATCGCCGAACAGCGCGCACGTCGATGAAGAGATGCGCCATCTCTCGCAGGCGCTCGGCGGATGAAGGAACCATTCGTCTTCACTCATGCAGAGCGCGATGGTACCGACGCGAGATTATCGGACGATGAGTTATCGAGAGTCCTACTTCCAAAGACCGCCGCTCGCTTGAAAGGGCATCACAATTCTCTCCCTTCAAAAAAAGCATGAAGCCGCCCCGGATTAAACCGGGGCGGCTCGTGAGTGCCGGGTCCGCGTGCGCGCGGACGGGTCGTTTTTTAGCGAACGATCAAACCATTCGAGCCGGCGGGAAGGCCCGATGCTCCGGCGAGCGAGGTGAGGCTGCCGGCGGCGGCGATGGCAAAGGCGCTGATGGCGCGGGTCGTGTCGCCGCGGCCGTTGAGGACGTAGAGGAAGTGGTCGCCGCTGGAGACGCCGGCGTCGATGGGTCCGGCGAGGCCGCCGGTGGCGGTGTTATCGAGCAGGGTCAGGCTGCCGAGGCTGCCGATGCGGAAGCGGCTGACCGTGCTGCTGCCGGTGTTGGCCGAGTAGGCGTAGCGTCCGCTCCCGGTGACGGCGAGCCAGCACGCCGCGCCCTGCGTGGTGGGCACGGCGTTGGCCAGATTCAGCGTCGAGCCGTCCTCATCCACGAAGTAGGAGGACACCGAACTCGCGCCCGCCGCGCCGCCCGCGGCATTGGTGACGAAAACCTTCGCGCGGCCCGAGAAGGCGAATCCGAAGGGCGTGACTCCGAGCGAGGCGACGCTTTGCTGGCTGATCGGCAGACCGTTTTCCCCGATGGAAAAAGTGGTGATCGTGTTCGTGGATCGCTCCGTCACGAGCAGCACGTCGCCCTCGGGATTGAAGCCGATTTGCGCGGGGCTGGTATTGGCGGCGCTGCGCGCGCGGAGGGGTTTGAAATCCGAATCGTGCATCGTTGGGACGAACGGACGGTGTCGTTTGATTGCGCGCCGCCGGGAAATTTTTCCGGGAATTATTTCGCGCCAGCGGCACTCATACGGGCTCAGCTTGCCCTTCGTTTGGACACCGCCGACGCCCCGCCCACGTTCACCGACGCCGAACTCCTGCAGGAGGGCTACCGCTATGCACTGGCTCTCGCGCATCGCGAGGCGGAGGCGGAGGATCTCGTGCAGGAAGCGTGGCTGAATCTCACGCGGCGCTACGGCGGCGTGGAGTCGCGCGCGTTCCTCTTCACCGCGATCCGGCATCTTTTCATCGACCAGTATCGGCGGCGGAATCGCCTCGAGTTCACCTCGCTCGATCAGCCCGAACCTCCCGCGCTGCCCGTGCTGGAAGCCGAGGAGGCCGGCTTGAAAGGGGATCTCGATGTGCTGCTCGCGACGCTGCGCCCGGCCGAGCGGGAAGTGCTTTTTCTCCACTACCATCAGGGCCACACCGCGGAGGAAATCGCGCAGCTTCATGGTCAGGCGCGCGGCACCGTGCTGAGCCTCATCCACCGCGCGATCACGAAGCTGCGCGAGTCCGCGGGCGATTCCCTGCGCGCACCTTCTTGCAATCACTGGCTCGTCTTGTTCGTTCCATTTTTGTGAAAGCGCGCATCTCCATTCCAAAATTCGCGCCGTCGAAAATCCATGTCTGACTTCCGCAAACAACTTCGCGAACACTATGATGCGAAGACGCTGCCCGCCGATAAAACGGAGGCGATCCTCACGAGCGCCCGCATGGTGGCGCAGGCGCAGGTGGCCAGCGAAACGAATGTCAGCGAGGCTCCGCCGCGCTGGCGAAAAACGGGACTGCCCGCGCTCGCCGCCACGCTGCTCGCTCTCGCCGGGCTGGCCGCGTGGTGGCAGCGCGAATCCGCCCGCGTTCCCTACGCCGAAGTGATGGCGCTAGTCCTCGAATGCTTTGCCAGCAAAGCGCCGCTCGACCCGGCCCCGCAGGACAAAGGCGAGCTGCGCGCCCTGATGATCGCCCACGGCGCTCCCCCCGATTTTCGCATCCCGCCATCGCTCCTGTCGTTGGAAAGCGCCGCCTGCAAAGTCGTCGCCGTGCGCGATCGTTCCGCCTATCTCATGTGCTTTTGGTCCGTGGACAAACCCGATCGCGGCCTGCCCGAACTCGTGCATCTCATCGTTGCCAAAGCCGCCGATTTTCGCGATGCACCCCTCGCGCCGCAGTCACAATTCCAGAGCCGCGATGGCTGGAGCTTTGCCTCCTGGCGCGAGGGCGAAATCCTCTACACCCTCACCGCTGCGGCACCGATGGAAACGCTGCGCCGCTTCCTCGCCGCCGAAGTCCGCGAGCGGAACCCCGCCATCCTCGGTCTGTTGCTTTCTAATGTTCCGCCCGCTGCGACCGCCGCCTCCGCGGCAGCCCCAGGATGGCCGCTCCGATAACCGCGAGGCCCGCGCTCGTCGGCTCGGGTGCAGTGCTCGCGAAGGTGCCCGATCCGAAATTCGCCTGCGCGGGAATGCACCAGATCGAGATGGCATTGTAGCCGTCGAAGGTCGTGCCGGCGGGCAGATCGATGGTGATGGAATCTCCGTTGTGCGCGGTCCCGAGAAGATTCAGATCCGTCACCAGGCGCGCGTCGCGGAAGGTCGTGTAGTTATCGGCGGCGGCGAGGATGAAGTGAACATTGATGCCGCCGCCGTTGTAGAAAAAATTGTCCACGCGGAAAGTGTCCGCATCGACAATCGTGACCGTGCCGCTGACGTTGTGGGCGAGGGTCGAAAGCGTCGCCTGCCACCCCGCGCGCGGATAGCTCGCGAGCGCGATGATGGGCGCATCCCCGGCGGTGGGAGCCGGGACGGAGCTGAGGGAAAAGGCCGCGCTGTCGGAATCGGAAGCCGTCAGCAGCGACGGAGGATCCTCCATGCCGAAAGCGGTCGCCGAAGCCACGCCGGCCAGGACGCCGCAGCAGGCAAATCGCCAGGTGACCGCAGGCCGGAGCCACATCGGACAACGATGTTTTTTTTCCAAGGAGAATGCAGACGAGTATGGGTGTTTCATGGAGTTGTTTTTTGCAGGTGGTTTTAGTTTCGCAGAAACGCCGTGCCGGACATCGCGGCGTCACATGAGAGAGCGAACGAGCCGGTCATCTGATTGCACGCGAGCCCCAAAAAAATGCCCGCCACCCGATGCCGGAAATCCGCCCGCGGAGACAGCGGCGGCTGCCACAAGCCGAGGCATCGCGCTTTTCTCCCGCTCCCCGGAGGATCGGAGTCTCCGGATTCTTCTCCCATCACGATTGCAGGTCCGTGAACATGAGTGGTTCCTTCCATTCCTGTTTCTTCGGTAATCTTCACGCAAAAATGCTGAGTGAATCTCCAGTGACACTTTCCACCGATTCGCCGACGCAGTGCCGCCGGTGCGGCTCGCCGCTGCCCGCAGGCTGGGCCGCGCCGTCGTGCCCGCGCTGCCTGTTGCATTTCTCCGTGGAGGCCACCGATCCGACGCGCGTCTTCCCAGTCGGCAGCGAAAATAGCACGCTCGGCGATCACGATCTGCTCGATGAAATCGCGCGCGGCGGCATGGGCGTGGTGTATCGCGCGCGGCAGCGGCGGCTCGGGCGCATCGTCGCGGTGAAGGTGCTCGCGGCGGGGGAATTCGCGAGCGCGGAGGCGCGGCGCAGATTTCTCGTGGAGGCGGAAGCGGCGGCGCGCTTGCAGCATCCGGGCATCGTCGCGATTCACGATGTCGGGGAAAGCGAGGGGCTGCCGTGGCTCTCGATGGATTTCGTGAGCGGTGGAAATCTCGCGGCGCTCGTGCGCGAGCAGCCGCTCCCCGCGCGGCAGGCGGCGGATTACGTGCGGGCCATCGCGGAGGCCGTGCAGCACGCGCACGATCACGGCGTTCTCCATCGCGATCTGAAGCCGTCGAACATCCTGCTCGATCCCGAGAACGGCCCGCGCATCACCGACTTCGGCATCGCGCGCTGCGCCGATGCGGGCGAGCACACGCGCACCGGCGAAGTGCTCGGCTCGCCCGGCTACACCGCGCCCGAGCAGGCGCTCGGCGGCACCGCCGATGCGCGCACCGATGTGTACGGACTTGGCGCGCTGCTCTACCATTTGCTCACCGCGCGCCCGCCCTTCCAGGGGCCGACGCTCGATGCGATCGTGCTCCAGCTTCGCGAAGCCGACCCGCTCGCGCCGCGCCGGCTGAACCCCGCTGTGCCGCGCGATCTCGAAACGATCTGCCTGCGCTGCCTGCGCAAAGAACCCGCGCACCGCTACGCCACCGCGCGCGAAGTCGCCGAAGACCTCGCGCGTTTCCAGCGCGGCGAGCCGATCCATGCGCGGCCTGTTTCGCGTTTGGAAAAAGCGTGGCGCTGGTGTCGCCGCCGTCCCGCCATCGCGGCGCTGCTCGCGCTGCTCGCGGTCGTCGCGACGCTCGCTTTTTTCCAAATCGACCGCGCGCGTCGCGAGGAAACCGCTGCCAGGGATCGCGCGGAATCAGCCTCCACGCAGCTTCGCGAGACGAATGCGCGCCTCGCCGATTCGCTCGATCGCATCGAGCTGGATCGCGCCGACGATCTCTTCCGCGCCGATGAATCTGGCAACGCGCTCGTCCTGCTCGCGCGCGTGGCGCGGCGCAGCCCGGCGAATCCCGTCGCCACCGCGCGCCTCGCCTCGGCGCTCTGGCAGGGCGATTTCGCGATGCCGCTCACGCCGCCCATTTTCATCCTGCACAAAATCATCACGCT
>JAYVRQ010000770.1:0-2937 GCA_043776145.1 Chthoniobacteraceae bacterium | reverse complement strand
TCCCACGCCCAAACTCCCCGCCGTCCAAGCGCCATCCGCAAACGGCTCCGCCCCGCCGCGCCACGTCGCACCCAGCGCGCTGCCGCCATTCGCCACCGTCGGCACGAGCGACTTCGCGGAAGACGACGCGGCCACGAGCGCCGTCGTCGCCACCGACGTTCCGAACGAAACATCCGTCACCTGCTTCGGATAGTTCGCGTACGAGGAGATCACCGCGATTCCCCCGCCCGCCTGATCCTGCGACAAGCCGAGCCAGCCGCCCGCGCCCGCGCCGATCTTAAAATTCGTCGCCAGCTTTGGCGAAGAGGGCGTCCCCGCATTGTCCGCGCCCGCCGCCGTCTGCGCGGGAGTCTTGTTGCGGTTCGAGGCGAAAACGACCATCCGATTTCCCGCCGCGAGCGTCCACGCCGGCAGCGGCCACTTCCGCAGATTCGCGGCTTCATCCGAGAGATACCACCCGCCCAAATTCACCGTCACCCCGCTCGTGTTCTGAATCTCCAGCCAGTCCTCCTCATTCCCCAATTCATCCTGCAACCCATTCGAGTTGCTCGCGAGAAATTCGGAAATGACAAGCTGCGCGTGCGCGTGCTCGATGAGCATGGTGGTGAAAAGAAGTACAGCTAGGAAACGGGGGATTCGGGGCATGACGGGAACTTCTCCCATTGAGGCGATCCCGCCACCGCTTTTGCAGGGGAAAAGCGCGCGTCACGGCGTGGTCGCGGAGGAACTGGAAAAAGGACACGGCGCTGTGGGAGCGGAAACTTGCAGCGGTGGCCGCACGAAGCTCCAGACGCAGGGCCGCGAGCTGCTGCTCACGCACGGGCACCCGCCCCACTTATGCTTTGGAACGTGGGGCGCGTTCGCAGCCGAACCTGGGTCGCCTAGCCGGAGCCCGTCGCCATAGATTGGAACCGCTCCCACCGCGTAAAGCCGCCTAACGACACAAGCTCAGAGACTGCGGAGGGCGGCAGCGCGCGGCGCGACTGCTGCGCGGCGGGCTCTGCGGGGAGCAGCAGGCGTGACGCGCGCTGCCGCCCGGAGCAGTTCTCTGCAGCGGCATTGTAAGGCGGCTTGGATTCAAGTCCGAAGTGCTCTGCGGTGTGGCGCAGTGCAACACGCGGAAAAGTGAGGATGAAAAAGGAAGGGAGTGTTTTGGGGGAACATGGTTTGGAGAAAGCCTGATGAGCTACACCCACTTAAACTTAATTGAACGATGCACGCTGGCCGGGCGGCGTGCGGCTGGATGGGGCAAGGCAAAGATCGCGGCGTATCTTGGGCGGAGCCGGACGACGATCTGGCGGGAGCGGCGGCGCAATCGCGCGCCCTACGACGGGTTGGACCGAGCGGAGCGGGCGCAGGGGCGGGCGGTGGCGCGGCAGCGGCGGAGCCGGCGCAACGGGCGGATGGGAGCGCGGCAGTGGCCGCGAGTGGAAGGACTGCGGGAAGAGAAGTGGCGTCCCGAGCAGATCGCCGGATACTTCCGGGAGAGTGGAGAAATGAAAATCAGCCCCGAGCAAATCTACCAGCATGTGTGGAGGGATCGAGAGAGAGGCGGGCGGCTGTGGGCGCATTTGCGGGGGGCGCGCAAGCAGCGGCGCAAGAGGCATGGGCGCAAAGACAGCCGTGGGCGACTGGCCGGGAAGCGGATGATCGGCGAGCGGCCCGCCGAGGTGGAAACACGCGCCCGAGTGGGCGATTGGGAAATCGACACGGTGCATGGGAGCGGGAAGGCGTGCGTGGTGACGGTGGTGGAACGCCAAAGTGGCTGCGTGGTGATCGGGAAGCTGGCAGCCTGCACGGTGGAGGAGGCCAATGGGCGGACGCAGTTCTTGATGCAACGCCATCCCGGGAAATTCCTGACGATCACCGGGGACAACGGGACGGAGTTTCCTGGGGATGCGGAATTGGAGAAAAAGAGCGCAGTGGAGTTCTCCTTTGCGACGCCGCCCCACGCCTGGAAACGAGGCAGCAATGAAAACACCAATGGGCTGATCAGGCAGTATCTGCCCAAGAGACAAAGCATGGAAGAGCTGACCCGGAAAGAATGCGATGCCATCGCTAAACACCTAAACAACCGACCCAGAAAAAGACATGCATCCAAAACACCCAATGAATGCTTCCTTCGCCACTAACCAATGTTGCACTTCAAAGTTGATACCACAATCACATTGCGGAGAATTCAGTTTGTGAGTTGTCAGACTGTGTGGCAAAAAAAAGTGGCATGAGCATTACCATTACTGTTGGCAAGGCGGGCCGTATCGTGGTCCCGAAGGTCATGCGGGACCGGCTGCACCTTCGGGAAGGCTCGCGCCTGCGGGTCGAGGTGGTGGCGGACAAACTGGAGTTCACGCCGGAGGCGGATGCGGTGCAAATAGTGAAGCGTGGGAAGCGGCGCGTCGTTATTGGCTGGAAGGGTTTCGACGCGGTGAATGAGATGAGGGAGGAATACATTTCATCATTGGAGAGACAGAGGCAAAACGGCACGTCGCGAATCCGGTCGTTAGGCACCATCGAGAGCCATGAAGTATCACGACGGTTTTCTAGTTAAGCTTGGTGACATCGTTAGTATTCGTTTAGCGGACGGCAGCGCGAAAGCGCGAGTGGTTATGCTCGGCGACACTCGCGAGCGGTTAGACGTGGATGAGGGCTTTATTGCGTGGGTTGAGAGCGAGAGGTTGCTCGACCCGTCGCAGGTCGTAGTTGAGTGGATTGACCGGAATCCGTTCGCTCACGACGATCCGCAGTATGCGCCGGTTGATAACTATATGTTCACAGGACTGGATGAGTGTATCACACATGATGCCTAACTGTGACGTTCCAATAGGTTGTTCATGCGGGGAGGAGTTGGTGAAGTGGAGGTGTGAAAACAACACCGCATCAACCACCGGCGCCGCATGAACCCACACAGTAAGGCCAAGCTCACCCCGCTGAGTCGAG
>JAYVRQ010000769.1:0-9913 GCA_043776145.1 Chthoniobacteraceae bacterium | reverse complement strand
GCCGCACTCTGTCCACGTTCCCGGGCCGCAACGACACGCTCGCGCAAATCGGTGCGGCAGGTTCGCCTCGGTCAACTCGACCTCATGTCGCGACAGCTTAAATAGAAAATACTCTAGTCGGCGCAAGCCCTCGAAAACAGAACACGCATCGATTACTCGAACACCGCGCCGACTAAAGTCGCGGACTATTTTCCACGACGCAAATCAGCCCGTGCGGGTGGCACCCGCACGGGCTGTTCATTTTGCTGCGATGCGCGATTAGAGGTGCGTAATCAGTCCGCCCTCGACCGACTTGCTCACATTCATCGCCCCCAGCGTCGTGCCCGAAACGCTGGCCGAGGTCGTGATGATGTTGTTGGCGATCTTGTCGGCGACCGCCTTGCCGTTCGGGCTGGAGGTGCCGTAAGTGCTCCGGTAGGCGAGGCGCTCATATTCCCAGAGTGAGTAGGAACCTTCCGTGACGACCGCATCGTTGAAGGAGGTGGGATTGCCGTTCGCGAGGATCGGCCCGACCCAGTCGGCGACGCCGTTGAAGGTCATCCGGTGCGCCGTGTTTCCAGCGATGCTGGTCGTCTTGCAGGCGCGTGCGGCATCGTTGCGTCCCAAGTAACCCACCAGGTGACCGGGAGCTCCGAAGACCACTTCCTCGGCGGGCAGGATGCCCGCACCGGAAACGGCGGCCGTGGACGCTCCCGGAGTCGCTAGATTATCGGCGAGCGTGCCACCACTCGCAAAGCCAGACTGACCGATGGCAAACAATTGGTTGAGCACGGTCTGCTGGGGCCACAATTTGATCCCAGTGATGGTGCTGCCAGCAGCGCCAGCAGTTCCCGAGACGATCGGGAAGATTTGCTGAATGCCCGCGAATGGACTCAATCCCACTTCGGTAAGCTCCGAAAGGCGGGTGCCGGAATCGAAATCACGACCCGCCGCATAGACATTGATGGTATCCGCCGGATTGCCAGTGAATTGGGACAAAAACAAACCGCCTGAGAGCGCCGCCTGTGCAAGCAGCGGCGTGATGTTGTTGAGATTTGCGGGTGAGCCATTGCCTGCCACCCACTCGAACACGATCACCCCAACCGCCGTCTCCGAAAGCGAGACGGAGGTAAAGCCAGTCGAGGATTGGAGCGAATCCTCCATCGTCACGTCCGCCAGTTGGTTCTCACTCGGGAAGGTGGCGGTATCGAGCGCATAGGAAGGCGAGGCAACGCCGAGGACGGTATTCGTCACCGGAAGATTCGTGGCCGACATCCAGCCGTTCGGAGCGGTGGTTTGCTGGACGGGGATGTTTTGCACCACGGTCTTGATCCCGCCAGTCGAGCCGGTCCAGGTGCATTTGACCGTCACCACGCCAGCGGCGGGAGCCGTGGCAACGCTGCCCCGAAAGACAGAATAGGTGGCACCTTTTTCATCGCCAGAAGTCCCAGCGAAGGCGGCCTTGAAGTTGCCTGCACCACCCATGACGTTCTCAATGGCCGTGACGGTCGCGGCGCGGAAGGCGGTGGAACCGGTGATGTGGATGACAGTATCCGCCTTCGCGGTGGAGACTGAGACGAGCGCGGCGATGCCCGCGAGCAATGGTTTGAATGATTTCATAGTGTTACTGATGGTTTGTTTTTTGGGTTTCAATTGGGGAATGAGTTAGCTGGCTTTCGCGACCGCGCGGCGGCGGCGCATGGAGGCGAGGAAGACTCCGCCAACTGCGAGCGCAGTCGCGGTCGTGGGCTCAGGAACAGCAAAGCCGCTCGGCGTATAGGTGACCACGGCTCCGTTAGTGATTGAGAAATTTCCCGTGAACTCCGACGGAAGGGTGGCTCCACCGGAACCGGGAACTACCTTATACAGATCCAAAACGGCCGAGGTCGTTCCGCCGGCAAAGGTGCCTTCGATTCCATTCGCGTCGGGGAAGACCAGGAACGCGGTTGAGGCGTTAGAGTTGCTGCCACCGGGCATGAACGAAGCATAGCTATTGGATTGCGAAATGGGCTGGACGAGCGCTCCCGGTGCAAAGGACGACTCGATTTGATCGACGTTAGTGTCAGCACCGGTGGTCCCGAGGCCGAATTTTGTTCCCAAACTCTGGATCTTCAAAGCCGGAGCCCCGCCGCCGCCGACACTGAAGCGGAACCAGGGGGTCGTGGTCGCCGTGCCAAGTGGTGCATCCACACTGTCGGAGCGCGTGGCAAACATGGTGTTGGTCGAGAAGCCATTGCCCGCCGCTTTTTGAACACCGGAGACGCTCCAGAGAACATCGCCGCGGTTGGTCCAGCCAGTGGTGTAGAGGCTATTCAAATCAAGGGCGATGGCACCGAGCGTGAATACGATGGGAACTTGCGAATTGACGATCGAGGCGGCATTGCCGAGGTCGATGAGGTAATCTTTATTCGCGCCGGTTCCGCCGCTGGCGCGGAAGCCGAGGATCAAATCACCGTCGGTATAGGTGATCGCCGCTCTGGCGGAGTCTGGGGTGAGTGCCAGCGCGCACGCGGTGGCGAGCATGGCGGCGGCTTTGTGAATGTTAGTAGTCATGTGTGTGGGGTCGTTGTTAGTTAGGATTTGCGCCCGGCATTTTCGACACAACTCACATTGAGCAGTTCACAGCCGGGTTCGATTGAGCAAAGGCGAGGGAAGCCATAGCCGTCAAAGAACCTATTGTTACTTGTTTGATGGCTTCTTTACGAAGTGCGGGGCTTTGTTTCAAACAGCCACCCAATTGTGGCGGAATGATGGCTAGCATGGCGTTCCGGTGGCGACTGCCATCCTTTCGCCATCCGCTTCGGTGACAGATATGGAGAGCGCCGGGAATCATGATTGTTCCAGCCGGTAGCCGAATCCCCGCACGGTCCGAATCTGCTGCGCTGCCGCACCGAGTCGCTCGCGCAGGCGGCGCATGTGGGTATCCACGGTGCGATGCTCGATGGAGGAATCCACGCCCCAGACCGTGTTCAACAATTCCTCGCGCGAAAAGACACGGCCGGGCTGGCTGAATAGCACGCTGAGCAGCCGGAATTCCCGCGCAGTGGCATCGACGCGCCGGCCCGACACGCGCACTTCGCACCCATCGCGATCGAGGGTGATGTCACCCACTGCCGCGTAACGGCTCGCGGGCATTCCTCCGCGCCGCGAAAGGATCATTTTCACGCGCAGTGTCAGTTCCCGCAGGCTGAATGGCTTGGTCACATAGTCATCCGCGCCCAACTCGAAGCACACGACCCGATCGACCTCTTCCTTCAACTCCGAAATCATCACCACGGGGATTTCCGCCGTGGCCGGATCGCCCTTGAGCGTTCGCAAAACTTCCGTGCCGGGAATGACGGGCATCGTTACTTCGAGAACGATTAACGCCGGAAGGAATCGCCGCGCGGCATCCAGCGCCTCCGCACCCGTGCGGGCGATCATCACTTGCAAGCCTGCGTCTTCGAGGTGGACGGTCACCGCTTTCACCACGTCCGCCTGTTCATCGCCGACGAGAATAGTCTGGCGCGTAATCATTGATGGCATGCCTTGACGGGGTAGTTTGGCTGAAGGTGAAGTGTCACCTTCACAATAGAACGGGCCACTGTTACGGATCGTTGACGTTACTGTGAGCATTGCGTGACTTTTTCGATCCAGCGGGGCTGGGCGGAGCCGTCCTCGCCGAGAGGGACGGTGGTGGAGCATCAGCTCCGGGCGGGCGTGGGGGATGAGTTGGGAGAGGTGCGGAGCCGCCGTTGCAGATTGAGGTGAAAATTGCCGAGCGGGAATTCGTCTTCGTGGACGAGCGCGAGCCATTTTTTCGGATCGGTCTCGTCGTCGATCGCGCGCGTGTCGGCCTTCCATTTCGACGCGACATTGGGCCGTACGTAACGCGAGACGAGATCGTGCGCGGCGAGCCAGAAGCTCATCTTCGAGCAGTCGGCTCCGAGTTTGTAGAGCGTGGTGAGTTCTTCGCGCAGGCCCGCGAAGCCTGATTCCAGCAAGTCCCAGCGGACGATGAGCCGGTTGTCGCACCACAGCAGCACGTCCTTTTGGTGCAAATAAGCGAAGAGCAACTGGCCGCCGAGCGCGTCGTAATTGCGGATGCGCGCGCCGGTGATCGGGAAGCGAAAAATGCGATCGAGCAGGATGGCGAAGCAGACGTAGCGCGCGAAAGGGAATGTCTCCGCGAGTCGCACGGCGTCGCCAAAGCTGCGCAAATCGACACGGAGTTCTTCGAGTCCGTACATCCAGAACGGCGCGCGCTGGCGGATCATGAAGGGATCGAAGGGGAGTTCGCCGAGGCTGTGGGAGCGGTCGTGGATGAGATCCCAGAGCGCGGTGGTGTCCATGATGAGCGGGAGGGATTTCAGCCAGCACTCGAGTTCGGGATGCAGCGGGAGGCCGGTGATGCCGACGGCGCGCTGGGCGCAGGCTTGCAGGCGGCGGGCTTCGCGGTCGCAGAAGATGATGCCGAAGTGGTTTGAGGGGCGGGCGAGGAGGGAGACGGTCTCGGGGAAGAGGACGGCGCATTCGCTGGCGTAGCCGTCGGTGAAATCGGCGAGATGGCCGGGGACGAATTTGTCGTTGCGATGCGGCGCGCGCTCCAGGGCGGCGAGCCAGTCGGGCCAGGGCGTGTGGATTAGGAGCGCCTCGAAGCGGGTGTCGCTGGAGGCGTTGGGCGTGTAGAGCGGGAAGACGGCGAGGTGCTCGATGCCATCGCGCCGGTGCCGCTGGGGCTCGAAGGCGGCGAGCGCGGCGGCGAGCGCGGCGGCGAAGTCGGGCTTTGGGAAGCCGCTGCTTTTCCATGCGGCGAAGTCGCTGGCAAGGGCGTCGAGGTAGGGGGACTGATGGGGCAGGATGGGACGGATGTTTTCGAGCGCGCGGGTGATGCGCTCGACGCACGCGGCGGCGGAGTCGCGGGCGGAAGATTCGACGCTGCCGTTTGGCTGCTGGAGCACGCGCAGTTCGTTCACCGCCCTTTTGATTTCGCGCCACGCGGCAGAGTCGATGGCCGACTCTTTGGTTTGTTCAACCTTCGCGTTTTGAAATGCCGGAGCCGAGAGCCAGTACGCGACGTTCAACCAAAGCTGCCGGTGATCGAACGCGCCGAGCCGCTCGTCGCCAAACAGCACGGAATCCGTGACGACCACGACACGTCCCGCGCCGAGCGATGCCGCGCCGATTACGCCCGCATTGGCCGGGTGCGCCTGCGCCGTGGCCTGCCACGCGGGCGCGGCATCGCCTTCCACCACACACCAGCTCGCCCGGTAAAAGCACGCGCGCGCCGCTGCATGGCCGAGCGGCGAATCCGGCGCGGGCGCGGCGATGATCCACTCGGGATTTTCATGCGCGCAGGAGGTGCGGTCGAAGACCTTGCCGTTCTCGATGCGCAGACCCGCGGCGGCGATCAGTTCGTTGAGATTGTCGCCGTATTTGTCGTGCTCGTATTCCGTGATGACGAGCAATCCCCCACCCGCGCGCACCCATTCGAGAACGTCGTGCGTTTCCTCTGCGGAAAGCGCGGGCGGATTTTGCGCAGTCGTACGCTCCCAGCGCGGATCGCACGGATGCGCAAACACGAGCACATCTGCCGCCGCGAGCGTGGCCGCGCTGAGCGGCGCGTCGATATTTCGCGCGATGGAAAAATCGCGTGCCGCGAGTTCATCCGCCGCGTTTTGATACGACGCATTCGCCGGATCTTCCAGCTGCATCTCCCGCGCGCGCGCCGCGGACACCGACCAGCTTTCGCTGTGAAATTCATCGAACAGCACGCGCGCGAGTTTGCGTTGGCTGAGAGTGGTCATCGGCACCCACTATAAGAGCTTGAGGGAATCGCGCCAAGTT
Organism: Chthoniobacteraceae bacterium; assembly: GCA_043776145.1. GTDB lineage: Bacteria > Verrucomicrobiota > Verrucomicrobiia > Chthoniobacterales > Chthoniobacteraceae > JANLQB01. The sequence continues at coordinate 4,108 of JAYVRQ010000769.1, read as the reverse complement.
TACCGGGCGGACTGGCTTCCTCTCGATCCTGCGGCTGCGGTTCGAGTTGCAGCCTGTAAAATGTTTTCGTGCGGATCGGCACCACGGATTTGAAAATCGCCTGCATCACTCTCGCTCACGATGCCACGCTGCTTACACGCAACACCGGCGATTTTGCGAAAGTCCCGGGATTGAAATTCGAGAACTGGCTGGACTGAAATCTCAACGCTTCATCGAGGCTCAATTCGTTTCCCGCGCAGCGGGTCCGTGCTTTCTTTATCGCCTTCCCATCCATCACGAACCGGCGGGACCGCGGCAGGTTTTCGCTGAGACGGTGCGAGGAAAGAATGGCGATCCGATTTTGAACCTGTGATATTCTCACGGCATGGCCATGACCTTCGATAGCATCCGCGACGCCGTGCTGCTCCTGCCCAAAGGGGATCAGGTGCGTATTCTCACGCTCGTGGCACTGGAAGTTTCCGATGCGCATCCCGGCATCGACTTCCAGGACAACATCTGCGGTGGCTCGGCGCGCATCATCCGCACTCGCATCCCGGTCTGGCTGCTGGAATCGCTGCGACGCGGTGGCAGGTCAGATGCGGAACTGCTCGCAGCCTACCCATCCCTCACTGCCGAAGACCTCGCCAACGCATGGAATTATGCCCGGACACACCGGGAGGAAATGGACCGCGAAATCGCCGCCAACGGCGATGCCTCATGATCGCGCGGCTCTATGCCAACGAGAACTTTCCGCTGCCCGTGGTCATCGCCTTGCGTGAGCTGTGCCACGATGTCCTGACCACTCGTGACGCGGGCAAGGCCAATGACGCCAGTCCAGATGAAGAGGTGCTCCGATTTGCCGTCGCGAACGGTCGTGCGGTAATTACGCACAACCGTCAGGATTTCCTGCGCCTGCATCGCCAGAACCCGGATCACGAAGGCATTCTCGTCTGCACGGACAATCCCGATTTCCCCGCGCTCGCAGCCAAAGTCCACGCCCTGCTGCTCACTCGGAATCTCGTGGATTTTGAAAAAGTTGCCGACTTGCGCGTGGAAAACTGGCTGGATTGAGCCGCCGAAAATTGCACGAGATATGTGACATTGAGATTCTCAAGCGGACCTGCTTCCACTCCCCACGTCGCAGCGATTCACGATTCACAGACCGACCCCGCTTTTTATAGTCATCGACTCATCTGTGCAATACGATCGCGAGAATCGCTACAGCAAGGCTTAATATCGGCACGAGAAAATTCGTCCAAAATGTCATCTCGCTCCGGTACTTCTCTCGGACGAACTCACGGCCCGCCGCAGACAAACGCTCTCCGGAACCAAAATATGTCTTTTCCCAAAACTGACTTTCTCGTTCAGACGGTGGAAGCGGAATATCGTGTTGTTGAGCTAAGGTAAGCCAGCGCGATGAAAGTAACTCGTCGATTGCGTCAGAAGCGATCCCAACCTCCGAGGCCCATTGAGAACGTATGTTCTCGATTTCCATCCCACTCTTTCCGGCTTTTGAGGCGAGCCTCAATTCCTCATCGGCTTTCCTCAAAATACAACCATACGCCGATTGCAGTTTGCGAAGTTTTCGACGGTGGGTGGAGAAGAACATTTGTGAGGTTAGTTTTTGCGTAGTGAACTGAGTTTCAAGATTGTGCTTAGCACAACTCGTGCTCAGTAAGAGATGTCGATCCTCGGCAATTTTCCCGTGGAACGACGGTCAGGCAAAACTCCCGTTTCCGCGCACGGCGAGTCAGTGAAATCCAGTAAATCCCATGAAGACAATCATACACCAAATTCTACTGCCCTCCTATGGCGGGTTCCTGCGAAGTCGCTTTCCTCTTACTTTCGTTTGCTTGCTGCTCGTGACAATCGACCCCAAGGCCATCGCAGCGCCGGGGGATCTAGACCTCACATTCGGCGGCACTGGCAAAGTGACAACCGCAATCGGCAGTGACAATCACAGCCAGAGTGTGGCGTTGCAGAACGACGGGAAAATCGTGGTCGCAGGGTTTTCTAGCAGTGCCGGGACTGACTTCGCGGTGGCGCGCTATAACCTCGACGGTAGTTTGGACACGAGCTTCAACACTACCGGCAAGGTGAGCACCGACTTCGGAAGCTACGACGATCGTGCCTTGAGTGTGGCACTCCAAGGCGATGGGAAACTCGTGATTGCAGGGTATTCTTTCGTCAGCGGCAGCCTCAGCATCGCGGTGGCGCGGTACAACGGTTACGGCATACTAGATCCCAGCTTCAATGGTAGCGGCAAGGTGAGCACCGCCATCGGCGGCAGTATCGGGAATAGCGTGGCGATTCAGGCCGACGGGAAGATTGTGGTCGCGGGATCTGGCGGAACAAGTTTCGCAGTGGTGCGCTATAACACTGACGGTAGTTTGGATTCGACATTCAACGGTACCGGGAAAGTGACGACTAGCATCGGTGGCAGCAATGATTCCGGCCAGTGCGTGGCAATCCAGAGCGATGGTAAGATCGTGGTTGTTGGGTATTCCTACAATGGTAGCAAGATGAACTTTGCACTAGTGCGCTACAATGCCAATGGGAGTCTGGATACCAGTTTTAGTGGCACCGGCAAGATCACCACCGCCATCGGCGACTTCAACGATTTCGGTCTTGGAGTGGCGTTGCAAAACGATGGGAAAATCGTTGTGGCAGGGTATTCCGAAAACCAAGGGCAGAATGCCAGCATCTTCGCGCTGGTGCGCTACACTTCCAACGGGAGCTTGGATTCGAGTTTCGGCGATACGGGCAAGGTCACCGTCACATTTGGCTATGGCCTCGTATCCCGAGGCAGCAGCGTGGTGATACAGAGAGACGGGAAAATCGTGGTCGCGGGGTCTTCCGGGCACTATCCCAACCTTGACTTCGCGGTGTTGCGCTGCAACGCCGACGGAAGCCTAGACACGAGATTTCACGGCACCGGCAAAGTGACAACCACTATCGGAAACGGCGGCGGTGGAGGCAGTAGCGTCGCACTACAGGGCGACGGAAAGATTGTCGTCGCAGGGTCTTCCTTTGCACCACCTTTCGATCCCGTCTTCGCACTGGTTCGTTACGAAGGTGACCCTGACACCGATGGTGATGGGATTTCCGATTGGTATGAAACTGGAACCGGGGTCTATATTTCGCCCACAGACACGGGCACCGACCCGAACAAAGCCGACACTGATGGCGACGGCCTTGCCGACGGACAAGAGATTTACACCTATCACACCAACCCAAACATCAAAGACACCGACGGCGACGGCTTTGACGACGGCTTTGAAGTCGCAACCGGATTCAGCCCCACGTCTGCGACGAGCACACCCGATGCGTTATCGAGCATCCGCACGGCTGCCGAATATCGCTTCAACGCCGCACTCGGAATCAGCTACCGCATCGAAGCCTCCACCGACTTCACGAACTGGACGACGATCGAGACGAACATCATCGGCACGGGCGGCGTGATGACCCGCTTCTATTCCATCGAAGGCCAGCCCAGGCGCTTCTTCCGTTCGCGGCGGAATTGACGGCAAAGGGCGCGGCAGAGGCAATTCCGGCAGGCGGCGAGGAAGGAAACTTCCCCTCGACTCGCGCGCCGGGAGCGCCAAGGATTCGCGCATGGAAATCGTCACACAACTCTCACTCTTTCTCGAAAACAAACCCGGCACGCTCGCCAAAGTCTGCGAGGAGCTGGCCCGGCAGAAGATCAACATTCTCGCGCTCACCATCTCGGACAGCATCGACCACGCGATCGTCCGCATGGTCGTGAGCGAGACGCGGAAGGCGCTGATGATGTTCGAGGAGCGCGGCGTGCTCGTGGTGGATTCCGAAGTTCTGATGATCGAGAACTCGAATCAGCCCGGCTCGCTCGCGAAGATCGCGGCGCGGCTCTCGAAGGCGAAGATCAACATCGAATACGCCTACCTCGCCACGAGCCCCGGCGTGAAGAGCGGCCTGCTCATCGTGCGCGCATCCGATACGAAGAAGGCGCGGAAGGTTCTCTCGGAAAAAAAGAAACGCTGACTGCTGCGACCTACTTGATGAACCCGGCGAGATCGGCGCGCAGTTTTTCCGCGTCGGAGCGCAGCAGATACATCATGTGGCCGCTGTCGAATTCGGACCAGGTGATGTT
>JAYVRQ010000768.1:0-9913 GCA_043776145.1 Chthoniobacteraceae bacterium | reverse complement strand
GGCACGGCGACGCCCTTCACGAGTGCCGCGGCGGTGAATGACGGGGTGTGGCATCACATGGCCGTGACGCACGCCGGCACCACGCAGCGCATTTATCTCGATGGCGCGCTCATCGGCACGCGCGTCTTCACCAGCGTCGGCTACGCCGCCAATTACGCCTACACGCTCGGCTATGCGCGGGCGCTGAACTGGCCCGGCTGGAATGGCGACGGCATTCCTTTTGACGGTGAACTCGACGAAACGGCGATCTACAATCGCGCCATCGCCGACAGTGAAATCGCCGCCATCTACGCGGCAGGCAGCAGCGGGCGCAGTGCGCTCACGCTCGGCGCGCTCACCGCGAGCACGGCCACGGTCGGCACTTTTCTCACGGACACCATCACGGTGCTGGACGGTGCGAATCCGCTCACCGCCACGGCGGAGATTTCCGTGGTCAGCGGCGCGCTGCCCTTCGGTCTTCAACTCGGCGCGGGCGGCGTGCTCAGCGGGGTGCCGCGTTCGGCAGGCACGTTTGCTTTTGCCCTGCGCGCGAAAGGGGCGGACCAGCACTTCGGCGAACGCAGCTACTCGATGACGATCGCCGGCCCGGTGCAGGCGATCCCGGATGGTCTGGTGGCGTGGTGGCGCGTGGAGTTGCCCAACTACTTCGCGAGTCTGCCGGGGAATCTGTATCCGCTCACGCTCGGCAGCGGCTCGGTGCCCATCGTGTCTGGATATGTCACGAGCGGCTTTGGCCTCGGCACCGGCACGCTCCTCGTGCCCGCTGGCGTGCTGCCCGCGGACGGCTCGCCGTTTTCTTTCGAGGCGTGGATTCGCACTTCCACCGGCGGCACGCTGCTGCACCGGCGGCGTTCGGCGACCGAGGCCGAGCCGGCGATCTCCGTCGGTGCCGATGGCCTCGTGCGCTCGCAGCTTTTCTGGAATGCCGGGGCGTCCCCCATCGTGAGCGTCGTGCCGGTGAATGACGGCAACTGGCATCACATCGCCGCGACTTACGCCGACGGCGAAGAGCGGCTCTACCTCGATGGCCAGCTCGCGGGCCTGCTCCGTGGCCTCACCGTGCCGGCGGGCGTGAGCGCGACTTACCGCCTCGGCGGCAGCGGCAGCGGCGGCGATGCGTTCGTGGGACAGTTGGATGAAGCGGCGGTGTATGCGCGCACCATCACGGTCGCCGAAGTGGCGAATGTCTTCGCCGCAGGCGGTGCGGGGAAATCCGCGCTCGTGCTGGCTCCGGCGACGCTGCCCGTCGGCTACGCGGGCCAGGCCTATCAGCAGGCGCTTTCCTCTCCGTCACTGCTCACGCCTGGCAACTTCGCACGCAGTTACAGCATTACCTCCGGTGCGCTCCCGCCGGGGCTCACTCTCACCACAGCCGGAGTGCTCAGCGGCGTGCCCGTGACGAGCGGCACCTGGACGCCCACGATCGTGGCGGCCGATGGCACGAGCACAGGCGCGCGCACTTACACCTTCCGCGTCTTCGGCGTGCCCAGCCCGCTCCCGGCGGGAGCCACCGCGTGGTGGCGTGCCGAACAAAATCCCAACGACGCCATCGGCACACGGCACGCCACGCTGCTCGGCGGTGCGGGCTACGCGCCCGGGGTTTCGGGAAATGCGTTCCGCTTTGATGGCAGCGGCGCACGCGTGCTCCTGCCCGCGACTTCCTTCCCATCGCCAGCCACCGCGCCGGGCGCGCCCTTCACCTTCGAGACCTTTTTCCAGACGAGCAGCCCGGGCGTGATCCTCGGTCGGCAGGATTTGGATTTTCCCCTCCTGCCCTTTTACTATGTGCCCGCGATTTACGTCGGCACGGATGGCCGGCTGCGCGCGCAGTTGTTTTGGAATGGCAGCGTGAATCCGCTCATCAGCGCCGGGCGCGTGGACGACGGCCAGCCGCATCACGTCGCGGTCACTTTTGCCAGCGGCGTGCAGCAGCTTTTCCTCGATGGCGTGCTCATCGGCACGCGCTCCGGCTTTACGCAAATCCACGACAGCATCTTCAGTGGCTACCGCTACCAGCTCGGCACCGGCTACACCTCGGGCTGGCCTGCGGCCAATGGCTACTGGCTGCATTTCAACGGCCTCATCGACGAACCCGCCACCTACTCCCGCGCGCTCACCGCCACGGAAATCCTCACCATCTACACCGGCGGCGACGCGGGCAAGACGACCGCCGCACCCACCAGCGCCACGCTCGCGAGTGGCCGCGTGGATGAAAATTTCATCGCCTCGCTTTTCGCCGGCGACAGCGGAGTCGCGGCGGTGCTGCTCTCCGGCGGGCAGCTCCCGCCCGGCCTCGCGCTCTCCTCCGCTGGCGTGCTCAGCGGGCAACCCACCACGGCGGGCACCTTCACTTTCAGCACCGCCGCGCAACTCAGCTCCGGCGCGTGGCTGCTGAAAAATCTCACGCTGCGCATCGACGGCACCGTCGCGCCGAATCTCGCCACCACCGGCTGGTATTCGGGCCAGAACAATCTCAACGGCCACGCGGCTGGCGAGACTGCGAGCGCGCAGAATGGCGTCGCCTACGCGGCGGGCCGCGTCGGTGCGGCGTTCTCCTTCGATGGCAGTGCGCGGTGGCTCTCGATCTTCAGTGTTCCTTTCCCCGCGCCGGGCGGGGCGTGGTCTTTTGAAACGTGGTTCCGCACCTCGCTCCCGGGCGGCATCATCGGGCAGATCGCATCGTCCGGCGGCGGCGCCGTGCCGCTGCTCTACGTCGGCACGGATGGACTGCTGCACGCGGAGCCCTACTGGCGCGGAACGGCCACGACGCTCACCAGCACGGCGCGCGTGGACGATGGCCTTTTCCACCACGCCGCCGTGACCTATGCGAACGGCGTCCGCCGCCTCTACCTCGACGGCACCCTCGTCGCCACGCAGACCGCCGCCGGACTCAGCTACGGCAGCGGCACCTACCAGTTCAATGTGGGCCGCAGCGTGACCACCGGCTGGCCCGCCGCGCCCGCGACCAGCTACTTCACGGGGCAGATCGACGAAGTGCAATTCATCGGCCGCGAGATCACCGCCGCGGAAGTCCGCGCCGTTTTCGCCGCTGGCGATCTCGGCAAATCGCGCCTCTCGCTCAATGACGTGCTGCCGGACAGCCTGGCCAACGGGAACGATTACGGCGCGTTTGTCACCGCCAGCGGCGGCACCGGCCCCTTCACCTACCGGCTCGCGAGCGGACGGCTCCCCGTCGGCTTCACACTGGATTCCGCCTTTGGTGAAATCTTCGGCGTCACAAACGTCACGGGCACCTTCGACTTCTCCATCGAGGCCACCTCCGCTGCCGGTGAGAAAGGCGTGCGCGATTACCGCATCGTGGTGAACCCGGACAGGCGCTACCGCGCCGCCGGACTCCGCGCGTGGTGGCAGGCCGAAGGCAGCGGCGCCGACTGGAACAGCGTCAATCCCGCGACCCTCCAGGGCGCGACCTTCGCCACCGGCGTCGTCGGCCAGGGCTTCTCCTTCGATGGCACGGCCGGCCGCGTCGAGCTGCCCGCGAGCGCCTTCCCCACACCCGGCGTGAACGAGGCATTCTCCTTCGAGACCTGGTTCCGCTGCGAAGACGTGGGCGTGATCCTCGGGCAGACCAGCGGGCTCTCGAATGACACACCCGTCGCCGGCTACGTGCCGCTCATCTACGTCGGCTCCGATGGCCGCCTGCGCGCGCAAATCATCTGGACCGGCACGAACAATCCCATCGTCTCCCCCGGCATCGTGGGCGACGGCACCTGGCACCACGTCGCCGCCACCTACGATGGCGCCGGCACGCTCCAGGTCTTCCTCGATGCCCAGCTCATAGGCACGCGCACCGGCGTCTCCTCACTCAGCTACGCCCCGTCGTATCGCTATTTCCTCGGCCGCGGTTTCACCACCGGCTGGACCGCCGCCACTGCGGGATGGTTCTATTTCCTCGGCGAAATCGACGAAGCCTCCACCTGGACGCGCGTCCTCACCGCCAGCGAGATTCGGATGCTCGCCGCCTGCGGCACCGCGCGCAAAGCCGACCGCCGCATCACCCCCGCCGGCACCCTGCCCGGCGGCGTGCGCGGCCGCCCCTACCAGCAAGCCCTGGCCGCGAGCGGAGAAAGTTTCCCGAGTTACTTCGTCACCAGCGGCAGCCTGCCGCCCGGCATGGTCGCCAGCGAAAGCACCCCCGGCGCGCCCGTGCGCGGCATCTACGGCGCGCCCACCGCCGCCGGCCAGTTCGACTTCATCCTCGGCGAATACGACGCCACGCAAATCGTGGATGAATCCTTCCGCCTCACCATCGCCCCGCTCACCAACAACGCGGCCTACGACTTCTGGGCCGGAGCCGCCGGTCTCATAGGCACCGCCGCGCTGCCCAATTCATCCCCGCGCTTCGACACCACGAACCTGCTAAAATTCGCCTTCAACCTCGACCCCACGCGTCCCGACATCACAAGCCTCACGCCCAACACCGGCACCGCCGGCCTGCCCACCTTCTCGCTCGTGCAAACATGGAGCGGCCTCGTCTTCCGCGCGGAATACGTGCGCCGCAAAAACAGCGGCCTCACCTATCTCGCGCAAACCTCCACCGACCTCGCCGCCTTCAACCCCATGGGCGGCACGACGACGGTGACCAGCATCGACGCCGCCTGGGAACGAGTCACCCAAGACGCCCCCGCCGCAAATCCAAAACAGTTCGGTCGCATCAGCGTTTCGCAGTGATCGCATCCAGCAGCCCAAACAACGCCGCGCGCACTGCGCCCACATCCTCCGGCGTCGCCAGCAATTGCTCCCGCGTCTGCACGCAGCGCCCCGGTGCGGTCTTCAGCCCTTCGAGTTCCGCAGGCGTGATCGCCGCCGTCTCGGGATGAAATTGCACGCCCACGATCCGGTCGCCGAAGACGAACGCCTGATTCGCCGTCGCATTGCTCTCCGCCACGCGCCGCGCGCCCGCGGGCAGCGTGAACGTGTCGCCATGCCAGTGCATCGGCGTCAGTGTTTCCGGGAAATGCGCGAACGGCGGCGCGCGGTCGAGGATGCGCACGGGATGCCACCCGATTTCCTTCTCCGCATTTTGGAAAACTTTTCCGCCAAGCGCATCCGCGAGCAATTGCGCGCCGAGACAAATCCCGAGCACCGGCTTCCGCGCCTCGATCGCCGCCGCGAGGAATCGCTTCTCGTCCACCAACCACGGAAAATCGCGATGCTGATGCACGCTCATCGGCCCACCCATGATGACGAGCAGCCCGACCGCATCCAGCGCGGGCAACTGCGCGCCCGTGTGCAGCGCCACGCGCGTAAAAACGTGCCCGCGCTCCCGCGCCCAGTCGGCGACGAGGCCCGGCCCATCCAGTGAATCATGTTCGAGACAATGCACATTCATGTGCGCCGCATTTCCACGCGCACCGCGCGGCAGCAAGTGGAAAGATGCTTTGGAAATTCGCCGCCGCCGCACATCATTCCATCGTGATCCGCAAACTCCTCCCACTTCTCATCCCCGCCATCGCGTTCGCCGCCGAACCGCCCATTCCCGCCGACGAGCGCGCGCAGATGCTCGCCGGTTTCGCCGCGCAAATCGCGAAACTCGACGACGCGATCAAAGCCGCGCCGGACAACCTGGCGCTCTACTCAAAACGCGGCGACGCGCACTTGTTCCTCGACCACTTCGCGGAGTCGGTCGCGGATTTCGAGAAGATGATCGCGCTCGATCCGAAGCAGGATGCACCGCACTGGCGGCTCGGCATCGCGTATTATTTCACGGGCGCATTTGCAAAATCCGCGAGGCAGTTTGTGAAGTATCACGACTATGACGGCGGCGACCGCGAGAACGGCATTTGGAAATTTCTCGGCGACGTGAAAACGCTCGGCCTCGGACCCGCGCGGCGCGCGATGCTCGCCTACACGCGCTTCGACCGCGAGCCGTTCCCCGCGCTCTACACGATGTTCGCGGGCGAAAAAACGGGCGATGAAGTTTTCGCCGAAATGAAAACGAAGAACGTCACCGACAACGCGACCGTGATGTTTTTTGCGAACTACTACGTCGGTTTGAACGAGGACATCATCGGCCACCGGGAAAAAGCGGTGACGCTGCTGCGCGAAGCCGTCGCGCTTGGCTGGCGCAGCCGCGGCGGCGCGGAGCCGAGCTACATGTGGCAGGTCGCGCGGCTGCATTTTGAAAAGATGGACGCAAAGCCGTAGCCTCGCCGCCGCGTCCCGCTTACATCACCGCCATGCGCGTCCCATTCGTCCTTCTCGCCCTCGTCGCGACCGCCTTTGCCGCCGACCTCGAATCCGCCCGCCAGCAACTCCGCACCGGCCAGTACGCCGAAGCCGCGCAGGCCGCCGCCGAAGCCGCCGCGCAAAATCCCGCACTCGAAGACTGGCCGCTGCTGCAAGTGCAGGCGCTCATGGCCACTGGAAAATATCCCGGGGCGCGCGCCGCGCTCGAAGCCGCGTTGCAGCGTTTCCCCATGAGCCTGCGCCTGCGCCTGCTCGGCTTCGACGTGCTGCGGGAAAACGGGGATGTCGATGGCGCGAAGACTCTCTTCGCGCAACTCGACCAGCTCGCCAGCAGCCGCACCTGGGCCTATCGCGAGCCGGCGGATCGCATCGCCATCGGAAGCGCCGCGCTGATCGCCGGGGCCGATCCGAAGACGGTGCTCGATACGTTTTTCGACCCGGTGAAAAAAGCGAAGCCCGACTTCCGCGAGAGTTATCTCGCCAGCGGCGAACTCGCGCTCGCGAAAAACGACTTCGCGCTCGCGGGCAAACTTTTCGGACAGGCGGAGCGAAAATTTCCCGACGATCCCGACGTGCAGTTTGGCATCGCCCGCGCCTTTGCCGCCAGCGACGCGGAGGCGGCGGGCGAGGCACTCAAGCAAGCGATGAAACTGAATCCGAATCACGTCGGCGCGCGGCTCATGCTTGCCGATCGCGCGATCGACTCGGAGCAGTACGAGCAGGCCGGCGGCCTCATCGACGAGGCGCTGAAAATCAATCCGGCCGCCAGCGAGGCGCACGCGCTGCGGGCCGTGATCGCGCACCTGCGGGCGGATGCGAAAGGCGAGCAGGCCGCGCGTGCCGCGGCGCTGAAATACTGGCCGACAAATCCCGCCGTCGATTGGCAGATCGGGCAGAAGCTCTCGCGGAAATATCGCTTCGCGGAAAGCGCCGAGCGGCAGAAGCAGGCGCTGAAATTCGATCCCGCCTACATCCCCGCGAAGATGCAGCTCGCGCAGGATCTCCTGCGGCTCGGGCAGGACGACGAGGGCTGGAAGCTCGTCGAGGAAGTGCAGAAGGCCGATCCGTACGATGTCGTCGCCTTCAATCTCACCACGCTGCGCGACCGCCTCGCGAAATTCCAAACGCTCACCAGCGAACATTTCCTCGTCCGCATGGACCCGCAGGAGGCCGCGATCTACGGCCAGGACGCGCTCGCCATTTTGGAAAAAGCGCACGCGACGCTCACGAAAAAATACGGCATGGAACTCAAGCAGCGGACCATCGTGGAAATTTTTCCGGACCAGAAAGATTTCGCGATCCGCACGTTCGGGCTGCCCGGCGGCGCGGGTTATCTCGGCGTGTGTTTCGGGCGGCTCATCACTGCGAACAGCCCGGCAGCGCGGCCCGGCAGTTCGGCGAACTGGGAGGCGATTATGTGGCACGAGTTTTGTCACGTCGTCACCCTCACGATGACGAAAAACAAAATGCCGCGCTGGCTCAGCGAAGGCATCAGCGTGTTCGAGGAGCGACAGCAGCGCGGAAACTGGGGCGAGAAAATGCAGCCGCGTTATCGCGCGATGATTCTCGGCGAAGACCTCACGCCTGTCAGCCAGCTCAGCGGCGCGTTCCTGAAGCCGAAGACTGCCGCGCATCTCGGGTTCGCGTATTACGAATCGTCGCTCGTGGTCGAATGGCTCATCGAACATTTCGGGCTGGAGAAAATGAAGCGCATCCTCGCCGACCTCGCGCGCGGCGTGGAGATCAACGAAGCCATCGCCACCCACGCGCAGCCCATCGCGAAGATCGACGCGGAATTTGCCGAGCGCGCGAAGGCGCTGGCCAGCAACACCGCGCCGAAGCTCGATTGGGCGAAACCGAAACCGGCGGATGTCGCGAGCGATGCGGCCATCGAAAATTTCGTGACGAAAAATCCGAACAACTTCGAGGCGCTGACCGCGCAGGCCGTGAAGCAGGTGAAAGCGAAAGAATGGGAAGCCGCGAAAGCGCCGCTGAAAAAACTCATCGAACTGTATCCGAATCAGCACGACGCCGACGGCGCGTACTCGCTGCTCGCGCGCGTCCACCGCGAACTCGGCGAAACCACCGACGAACTCGCGGTGCTCAACCAACTCGCCGAACTCAGCCCCGACGCCCCCGACGCCTTCGCGCGCCTCATCGAACTCGCCACGCAGCGCAAAGACTGGCCCGACGTGCTCGCCAACGCCGCGCGCTACGCCGCCGTGAATCCGCTCTCCCCGCTCCCGCATCGCGCCGAAGCCGAGGCCAGCGAGGCGCTCGGCAAAAAGCCCGCCGCCATCGCCGCGTATCGCACCGTGCTGAAGCTCGATCCCGAAAACCCCGCCGACATTCACTACCGCCTCGCGCGCCTGCTCCACGAAACGCGCGACCCCGCCGCGAAACGCGAAGCCCTGCTCGCCCTCGAAGAAGCCCCGCGCTTCCGCGCCGCCCTCAAACTTCTGCTGGAAATCGAAACCCCGACACGGTGACTCCGCGCGTTCCTAATCCGTGTGCTTCGGCGCGCGGATCGTCGCGGCTTCCATGTCGTCAGCGCGGCGCTGCACGATGCGGTCGGCGACTTCGGAAACCATCTGCTCGATGAGCAGGCGAAGGTGCGAGCCGCGTCGGTAATCGGCGGGCGCGATGTGACGGACTCGATCCGCGTGGGTGCTGAGCTGGTAGCATTTTTTGAAGGAACTGCGCGCGGGATCGTTCGGATTATAGACCGCGATGGCGTGTCCGCCGTGCTGGCGGACGACGGTGAAACACGGCACATCCGTGGGACCGTCGCCGACATAGACCATGTGCTCGAAAGGCACGGGCCGGAGTTCGGCGGGCATGTGATCGTTCACATCCTGCGCGTGTTCGAGCAGCCCTTTGTTGATGCGAAAAAGGTATTGCGTCTTCTGCGTGTGGCTGATGACGCGGCGCGGGAAGGTGATGCGCCCGTCGGCATCCTCGGCGAATTCGCAGCCGAACACCGCGCGCACATGCGGCGCGATGCGCGAGCCGTCGATGAGCGCCTTCAGCCCGCTGCTGATGATGTAGTGCTCGACCTTGATGCCATGCGCCTCGTGCTGCGCCGTGAGCAGGCCGGTCTTGAATTCTTCAAACATCTCGGGAAGACCGGGAAAAAACTGGAGGCCCGCGCCGAGTTCGCGCAGGCGGGCATTGGTCGGGCGGTCGATGTCGAGGTAATCGAGCAGCGCCTTCATGTAGGCGAGTTCGCTGTCGAATCCCTGCGCGGCGACCAGCTCGTGGCAGCGGCTCCAGAATTTTTTCCCGTCTATGCCAAAGGTGGGAAAGAGCACCTCGTCCTGCATGTAATTCGGCGAGAGCGTCTGGTCGTAGTCATAGACGATGGCGATGGTGTTTTGCGGAGACATAGGAAAGTGGTGTGTTGGAAATTCGCTGCGAATTAGCTGTTCGCGCCGCGCCGCGCGGCTTCGATGAATGCGGCCATCAGCGGCGCATCCTTGCGGCGCGACTCGCGCTCGACGCCGCTGGCGACATCGACGGCGAAGGGGCGGACGATGTGAACGGCGTCGGCGACGTTGGCAGGAGTGAGCCCGCCGGCGAGGATGATGTGGAGATCGGGCTGACGCCGCACCATTTCCTGCGCGAGCGCGAGGTCGATGGGCGCACCGCTGCCGCCGTAGGTGCCGGGAACATGGGCGTCGATGAGGATGTGTGGCGTGTGAAA
>JAYVRQ010000767.1:0-2940 GCA_043776145.1 Chthoniobacteraceae bacterium | reverse complement strand
GGACCGCAGGATGGACTACACTAAGGGCTATCAGAATGCGCCTCCCACGCCTGCGCTCTTGGCTTTTTTGTAGTATATCCCACCGTCTCCTCAGTATGCGCCATGCAGAGGAATTGCGCCTGCACGGCCTTGGCATTGGCTGAGCTGGCCCATGCCTTCGTTTCGCCCAGTTTGTTCTTGAGTTCGTCGAAGGTCTTTTCGATTTCCCAGCGCAGACGGTAAAGGTGTGCGATGACTCCGCGCGGCAGCGTGCATTCATTAGTCAGAAAGCTGAACTCCTCGCCGCGCTGCGCGCAGTAATAGCGCACCGGGCGCACGCTGATTCCCTCGCTGGTGGACACCAGTTCGTCGCCTAATACACCCGCGTTGCGCGGGTCGGCGCGGTCCCATTGGTTTTCACCGATGAATTCCAATGCCATGTTCCTCTTTTGCCAGCGCCCGCCGGCGCTGCCCTTCGGGCAAAGGCTCCGCCCTCTGGCCATCTCGCTCCGCTCGGTTCCCGGCTCAGGAAATAGATGCCGCCCGCCTGCTTCCAATTATACCACTGGCGGAAATCTATCCCGGCGCGATCCCAGACATAGAGCACCTTGCGCCCCCTGGCCGCACCCTGGCGCAGCGACCGGATGCCCAGCCTCTTGAGCACATGCATGTCGTGTTCCCTGCGGCGGCCGGCTTGATCCGCCGCACTGAGGTGCCCCAGCGCGTGCGAGCGTAGATCCAGACAAAAGAAATGGCCGACGGTGTCCTTGCAGCCGTCCCCGGCGTCACGCGGGTCGTGAGCCGCGGCGGCGTGAAAGTGACCGTCTCCCGCGTAGATGTCCATGTCCGCCACTTCGGGCACGCCTTTCCACCAGTCGCCCGGCAGGGAGGGCATGGCGGCAGCCAGGCCGTTGGAAACTTCCCAGACCAAGGCCAGACGGCGGGCGCTCTTGAGGGTCTCGAAAAAGTGGGAATGCCCTGGGGCCCCGACTCCGCTGGAGGCCAGATGCTGGAGAAAGGCGCGTCCGCTGGGTCTCTCCTCGATCACGCGCCGCACGCCCAGGCGCAGCCAGTCTTCATCGCTCAGTTTCGGGCCGGCGCGCTGGTGGCCGGCACAGGCGAGCAGCGGAGCAAAGAAGTTTTCGGAGAAGGTGGAATCGGCGGTGCGAAGTGGAGGAATGCAGGGCATGAAAATTTTCGCAAAAAAACCGCCGCCCAATGTAAGCACAATCGCTTGGAAACCCGCATCAATCCTAGCTTTGCGGGTGTTTAACCTCCGCGCGCCCCCATCCATCCCCGACCTTGCCTAAGTCATCCCAGCGCCACCGCACCCCTCATTAGCTTTTCGTTTTTCACGGAAACTTGGACACCGTTGAGCGCTAGGCATGGCAAGCCTCGGATACGCCTATGCCGATGGTAGGGGCGTCGCAAAGAACGATGTAGAAGCCGCCAAATGGATTGAAAAAGCTGCGTTAAAAAATAACGCGAACGCGCAAGGGCATCTTGCAGTGAAGTATCTTGAAGGACGCGGCGTTCCGAAGGATCTCGCCCGTGCGGGCGCATGGTTTCCGCTTGCATCCATTAACGTCGGAAATTCCGCCGACGAAAAAAACAGGCACTTCAGTTATCAAATGCCTTGGACGCCAAATTGTGTGCGGAACAGAAGGCAGAAGCTATACGCATAGGACGACAGTTGCACGCTGAAATCCTCAAACGGATGCAACAAGAGCTGTCTGAAAGCGTGGGTAAATAGGGAACTGGGGATCGTCATTCGCCGCCGTGACTTTGCGAGTGACGCGCAGCTTCTCCGCGCTCACCGAGCACGCGGGGGCAGACGAGACGGGACTGCGCCTGTGGAACGAGTGTCGAGTGCGGCAGACGTGAGCAGGGAGGCATCCGTGAAAAGGGAGCGGAAATTTTTTGAGCCGAAGCTATATCGCTGTTTCGCGTGGCGTTTGGAAGGGGGTGACGGTCGTCGTCTCGTTTTCCCCGGCAGAAGTTCGCACGCCATCGCCGCGAGCGAGCGCAAGACTTCGTATGACATCGGGACGGCGGCACCGGCACGGCGCGAGGCGCAGGACTTCGGACGTTCCTAATCTCTCTCCGACCGTCGGCGACGAAATTTATCGTGTCGTCAAAAATCATGATTGTCCGCGAAACCGCACAAATCGGACGTTGGCGGAAACATCCGGAAATCCGTGGAAGCGTTTGCATTCCTGTTTGCACTTTCGGTTTTTGCAACCCGCAATCGCCCCGAAACCCTGATAAATGCAGGGGGAGAGCGGGTAGAGGGAATCGAACCCTCCTGGCCAGTTTGGAAGACTGGAACTTTACCACTAAGCTATACCCGCGTTTCCTTTGTAAGCTGACGGCATCGCGTCACAGTTTCAAGACCGAATTCACGCGGCTTGCTCATGGCACCCTCGCGCGGCTTGCGGTGCGATGCTGGCGCGCGAGGGATCACTACCGGGCGGGGAGCATCCCCGTCTTGCGGGCGTAGTCGAAGACGCCGCCGGCATCAATGACGGGGCGCACTTCGCCGAGCGGCTTCAGCGGATAAGTCGTGCCGTTCACTGTGAGCGTGTCGTTGTCGAGGTCGAGCGTGGCGATGTCGCCAGTCTTGATTTTTTCGCAAAGGCGCTCGTTCGCGTCGTAGGGGTAAAGTTCGCCGGTGGCGACGCAGTTGCGGAAGAAGATGCGTGCAAAGGATTCCGCGATCACGGCTTCACAGCCTGCTGCGCCGAGTGCGATCGGGGCATGTTCGCGCGAACTGCCGCAGCCGAAATTTTTGCCGCCGATGACGATTTTATACGGCGTCGCGGTCGCGCCCGCCGGATAGAATTTCTCCGGGTAGTCGGCGTCCGACAGTCCGATGAGGGCAAAAGTTCCGAGCTTCTCGTATTCGTCGGGCTTCGTGGGCACGAGTGTGAGGTATTGCGCGGGGATGATCTGGTCCGTGTC
>JAYVRQ010000766.1:0-2946 GCA_043776145.1 Chthoniobacteraceae bacterium | reverse complement strand
TGCGAGGTGACGCATGACGGTGAGGAATGCCTGCGCCGGGCGCGCGCGCGGCACCCGGACCTGGTGCTGCTCGACATCATGATGCCGAAGCTGCACGGCGTCGAAGTGCTGCGTGCGCTGCGGGCCTCGCCCGACACGGCGGGGATCGGCGTCTTCGTTTGCAGCGCGAAGGCTTTCAAATCCGACCAGCAGGATTGCGAAGCATTGGGCGCGGAAGCCTTCCTCGTGAAGCCTTTCAAAATGGAGGAACTCGTCCGCATGGTGGACGCATACTTCGCGCGCGACACTTTTGTGGGTGTGCGGGAAACGCGGGATGCCTTCGACTCAAAGGAGGCTCCGTTTTGCCCGGTGCTCGATACTTCCCACGGCACGATGAGCCTGTGGGGCGCGCGCGGTTCCACACCCACGCCGGGAGCGCGCTTCCTCCGCCACGGCGGCAATACCTCGTGCATGTCCATCGCGCATGAAGGCCAGGTGTTCATCTTCGACGCCGGCTCCGGCATTCGCGATCTCGGCCAGGAATTGATGGATGGCACCGTGCTGAAGCTGAACCTCTTCGTCACCCACACGCATTGGGATCACATCCAAGGCTTCCCGTTTTTCATGCCCGCGTATTCGCCCGATTTCGAGATCACGGTTTGGGGCGCGGAGGGATTTGGAAAAGATCTCGAATCCATTTTTCGCGGACAGTTGGACCGCGATTATTTCCCCGTGCAGATGGAGGACATGCAATCCAGCCTGCGCTTCCGGCACCTCACGGAAAACCCCGTCGAGATCGACGGCGTGAAGGTGCATTGGGAATACGCGCAGCATCCCGGCGCGACGGTCGGTTACAAGATTGAGGTCGGCGGGCGGAAAGTCGCGTGGCTTCCCGACAATGAATTTCTCCAAGGCTACACCGGCGCACCCGAGGAACTGACGCGCGACAATCCATTCGTCGCGCCGTACCGGAAGATGATCGAATTCGTCTCGGACGCGGACTTGCTCATTCACGAGGCGCAGTACACGAACGAAGAGTACGTGATGAAAATCGGCTGGGGCCATTGCTCCGTCTCGAACGCCTGCCTGCTCGCGAAATTCGCGAACGTCCAGCGATGGATCGTCACGCACCACGATCCGACCCACGACGACGAATTCCTCGAGAGCAAGCTCGGCCTCACCCGACAAATCCTCGAACGCATCGACCATTCGATCGAAGTCCAGCACGGGCACGATGGCTTGATCGAGTTGCTGTGAGGATTCGCAAAATCCGCGCGCGACAAAACGCAAATCGATGCCATAGTCCGCGCCCGTGAATCCTCCTGAAACGCCCATCGACACTTTGCGCTCACTCCGCCGCAAACCCGAAACGCGCACCGGCACCCGAGCCGAAAGCGAATCCGGTGAAGGCGACTTCGAGCCGCGCTATCTGGATGTCCCTCGCCGTCGCCGCGCGCAGCTCGCTGCCGAGCGCAATCTCAAGTGGGGTCTCGCCGTCCTGCTGCTCTCGCTCGGCCTCATCGGCGCGGCGCTCATCGTCTCGGGTCCGCGCGCGCTCGTGCCCGTCGTCATTTGCCTCGTCACGCTCACCATCCTCTGGACCATGGCGCGGCTCCGCGTTTTCCATCAGCGCAACGGCGTCTTTTTCGCGACCGCCATCGTCTGCCTCCTCGGCGCAACCGTGCCGATGGTCGAGCGCGGCTACGTGGAACTCGATCGCATGGCCCACGCCGCCCCGGCTGCCAGCGCGCCAGTCGCCGCCGCCGAATCGTCCGCACCCGCGAAAGCGCCCGAGCCTGAACCCGTCGCCGCACTCGAGCCAGAAATGGATCTGCCATCGCTCGTCGATGAGTTGAAAGTCCCTGTCCCATCCGATCCGAAGGCGAATCTGGTGCGCATCATCGAGAACACGAAAATCATGATCGGACGCAAATCCTACATGCTCAATGCCGGCGACATCTTCGTACACGAGGGAACCAAAAACGGACAGGTCACCTTCCGCGCCAATGATCTGCGGCCCTCTGTTCCCGAGCAAGTTGTCGAATTGATGAAGGCGGGCGGCGGTGAAACTGCGGGAGCAAACGAGGCTCCTGCTTCCATCGCCCCGCCACGCCCCGTGCAATCCCGCGTCACTGACCGCGACCCCGATGCGACCGCGCGCGCGCAGGAGGAAGCCATGCGCCGCTATCCTGCGATCGGCGTCGAAGGCTCGGTGGAAAACACGCTCTTCATCGAACGGATGCGCAAGCTGAAGCAGGAGCGCCCCGAGTTTTTCGACGAAGATGAATGGCCGCTCTTTCTCGCCGAAGGCGTCGCGAAGGAGCACGGCTGGGTGCGGGCGAAGTAACGGATTTTTGGAACTTAACGCCCTCGCAACATCGTGGCTGTGACCCGCAAGACGCACAGCGAAGGAATTTGTTACCTCGCCGGAGCGGGTCCGGGCGACATCGGGCTCGTCACTTTGAAGGTGAAGGAAGTCGTCGGGCGCGCGGATGTGCTGGTGTACGACTACCTCTGCAATCCCGAGATTCTCGGATGGGCACCGGCGGGCGCGGAAGTCATTTACGCGGGGAAAAAAGCGGGGCAGCACACGATGAAGCAGGGCGAGATCGACGCGCTGCTCGTGGAAAAAACACGCGCGGGAAAATGCGTCGTGCGCTTGAAGGGCGGCGATCCGTTTGTCTTCGGCCGCGGTGGCGAGGAGGCGGAGGCGCTCGCGGAGGCGGGGCTGCGGTTCGAGGTGATTCCCGGCGTCAGTTCCGCCATTGCCGCGCCGGCTTACGCGGGCATCCCCGTGACGCATCGCGATCACACGGCGCAGTTCACGATTTTCACCGGACACGAAGATCCAACGAAGACGGAAAGCTCGCTCGACTTCGCGCAACTCGCCGCGACGCCGGGGACGAAAATCATGCTCATGGGCGTCGAGCGCATCGGCGCGATCACGGAGAAACTGCTCGCGGGCGG
>JAYVRQ010000765.1:0-9951 GCA_043776145.1 Chthoniobacteraceae bacterium | reverse complement strand
GCGAGACGCTGAACGGCGTGCGCGGGGAAACGCCGAAGCATCAGTTCGTCGTGCCAGTCGATCCGTATGTGAAGCCCGGCGATCCCGCTTCGGGGCTGCTGCCGTTCGTGCAAGCCGCGCCGCCCGGCACACCGGGCGAGGGCGATGCGAGCGTGCAGACTTACAACTTCCGCCTGTGCCTCACGAAGAATAAGGCAAACCGCAAACCCATCGAACCACCCGCGGGCTACGATCCCAAAAAATACGAACTCCTCGGGCGCTACTGCGCGGCGATGACGGCGGCGGGGACGAAGGTGACGATGAACCATTTCCTCAAGATCGACATGGTGACGCCGGAGAAGACGGACATTAACAACAACGGCGGTTTCTCGACGGACTTCATCGGAATGAACCACGCGTATCCCGACGCCGACTACGCGACGCGCGCGCGCATCTGGCAGGAGCATCTCGATTACATCGCGGGGCTTTTCGTTTTCCTCGCCAGCGATCCGCGCGTGCCCGCGCCCATCGCGGAGGAAGTGCGCGCGTGGGGCCTGTGCCGCGATGAATTCACGGACACGGGCGGCTGGCCGCACCAGATGTACGTGCGCGAGGCGCGGCGAATGTTGAGCGATTTTGTGATGACGGAACGCGTCTGCCGCCATCTCGAAACGGCGGAGGATTCCGTGGGGCTCGGCGCTTACAACATGGATTCGCACAACTGCCGCCGCATCGTGCGCAATGATCTCGCGCACAACGAAGGCGATGTGCAGGTCGGCGTGAAGCCGTATCCCATTTCCTACCGCTCGATCGTGCCGAGGCCGGCGGACTGCGAAAATCTGTTCGTCCCGGTTTGCCTGAGCGCGACGCACATCGCCTACGGTTCGATCCGTATGGAGCCGGTATTCATGATTCTCGGCCAATCCGCCGCGACCGCCGCGAGCCTCGCGATCGACGAAAAAATCGCGGTGCAAAAAGTGAACTACGCGAAACTGCGCGAGCAGTTGGTGAAAGACGGGCAAATTCTCGCGTGGGACGGCACGCCCTCCGACGGCGGCAATCCGCCATCCGCCGCGCTCGCGCCGAAGCTCGACGGCCTCGTGCTCGACGACGCCGACGCAGTGAAAACCGGCGAGTGGATTGCGGGCACGCTCACCGAATCGCGCCGCATCGGAACCGGCTACCTTCACGACGGCAACACCAACAAAGGTGGCAGCACCGTGCGCTGGACGCCCGAAATTCCAACGGCTGGCGAATACGAAATCGTGCTGCACTTTTCCCCGAACCCGAACCGCGCCACGAATGCCCCGGTGACGATCGAAATCGCGGGGAAGACGACGACGGTGAAAGTGAATCAGCAGGAAAAAAGCGGACGCGCCTCGCTCGGCGCGTTTCGCCTGCCGTCAGGAAAAGGCACCGCGATTACGCTCTCGAACCGCGACACTGACGGCTACGTCATTGCGGACGGCGTGCAGTTGCTCGCGAAGTAGGCGGACGCGCACCATGACAGGAGTCGCAGTCGCGAAATTATTCTAAATCCTACTTGCGCAATATAGATTCACCGGATAGCCATTGCGCCATGCACCTCACACGCCGCGGCGAATACGCCCTCCGAACGCTCATCCGCATCGGAGTCGCGCACTCGCTTGGGCGCGAGGTGGTCGCCGTTTCGGAACTGGCCGCCGCGGAAAAGCTGCCGCTGAAGTTCATCGAGCAAATCCTCGGGCAGCTTCGTGAAGCGGGATACATCGACTCGCGGCGCGGAAAGTACGGCGGCTATCTGATCGCGAAGCCTTTGCAAAAAATCACGATGGGCGAAATCGTGCGGCTCATCGACGGGCGGCTCGCGCCGATCGCCTGCGCTAGCGAAACGGACTACGAGCGTTGCTCGTGCCCGGACGAGGAGCATTGCGGCCTGCGGATGCTGATGATCGACGTGCGCAATGCCATCGCCCGCATCTTGGACAAATACACGCTGGCCGACGTGGTGGGCGTGACGCTTCGCAAAATGAAACGCAGCAAACTTCCCGCGCCCTTTGGCATCCCCGTGCTCCCGCCGGCCAGACGTCCGCAATCCAGCCGCCGTCCGCACGCCGATCCGCGCGACGGCCTCCTCTCCCTGCTCCATGAAGCCAGGAAATGAATCCCAACAACCGCCACGCGCCGATGAGTCGAAGTGGCTCGAAGTCGTCCGCGAACATCTCGCCGGGATGCGCTTCGGCTCCGTGCAAATCGTCGTCCACGAAGGGCGCGTGACTCAGGTGGACGCGACGCGACGCACGCGCCTTGCTGGAGAGCCGGGATCATCGACCCAATCATGAACGCCAGCATGGATCACGAAACACGCAGCTTGCCATCCGGCCCGGCACGAGGCTCCGCGCCCATTTCCCGCGGGTCGATTCGCGGGCTGCTGGACACGCTATTCGGCGAAAACGCGGAGCCGCTGACCTCGTGGCGCGCGGAATCCGCCGGATCGTGGGCGACGGATGAGGGACACTATCGGCTGCCGCGTCTCGCCTTCATGCCCCCCGCCGGCGAGCCTGCGATCAAGCTCGCGATCTTCGCCGGCATTCACGGCGATGAACCGGCGGGCATCCATGCGCTGTGCGATCTCGTCCGCTCGCTCGACGCGCTGCCCTCGCTGGCGCGGCAGTATTCGATCCACGTTTATCCGCTGTGCAACCCGACCGGCTGCGAGGATGGCACTCGGCATTCACGATCGGGCAGGGACTTGAACCGCGAATTCTGGCGCGGTTCGAACGAACCGGAAGTGCAGTTGCTCGAACGCGAAATCGCGCGGCATCGCTACGACGGCTTGATCGCGCTCCACAGCGACGACACGAGCGACGGCCTGTATGGATTCGTGCGCGGCGCGACGCTCACCGAGCATTTGCTGAAACCGGCGCTCGCCGCGGCGGCGGAGCTTTTGCCAGTGAATCACGCGCCGACCATCGACGGATTTCATGCCGTGAATGGCATCATCCATTCCGCGTACGACGGCATCCTGTCCGCGCCGCCCGGCACGAATCCCGCGCCTTTCGAGATTATCCTCGAATCGCCCGCGCTCGCACCGATGGCGCTTCAACGCGCGGCGCTGCTGTTCGCGGTGACGGAGATCATCCGGCATTACCGCCGGCTGATCGCTTACGGCGCGGACCTTTGACGCTTTGCCCGCACCGCACATCGCGGACGGGTTTTCAAAAAAACAAACAGCATATAAAGCAGGCTGACCGAACCACCGGACGACTGTTCGCAAACAAAACGAACAACATGACCAGACAACCATTCATCACCATCAATCTCCTGCTGGCATCGGCGCTGCCGACATTCGCGGGAACAAACGAAAAGCCCGAAAAGAAAATCGAAACGCCGCTGCTCAGTTTCGCAGACGGGCGCGTGCAGTTCGACTTGGAGGCGCGGGCGCGCTTCGAGGTGCGCAACAACAACCGCGACTTCGACGACGCGATCAATGACGACAACGACGACTCTTGGCTGCTCACGCGCTTCCGCCTCGGTATCGCGCTGAAGCCGCTGCCGTGGCTGAAGCTCTACGCGCAAGGTCAGGACGTGCGTGAGATCGACTCGGACCGCCCGAACATTCCCGGCGTGCGCGGCACGGAGGGCGGCGACGAATTCGATCTGCGGCAAGCGTATGTCGAGTTTGCGGACTATAAAAAATTTCCACTCGGCGTCACCGTGGGTCGGCAGACGATCAGCTATGGTGATCGTCGGCTGCTGGCCGATTCGCAGTGGTCGAATTTCGGACGCACGTTCGATGCGGCGAAGCTGCGCGTGCAGACGACGAGATTTTCGATGGATGCCTTCGTGGGGTGCCCGGTTCAGATCAAGGAGCATGTCTTTAATGACAGCGACTCGGCGGATACCGTGGCGGGGTTGTATGCCTCGACGGAGGCGATCGGGCCGCAGACCACGGACCTCTTTTACATCTATCGCGACAAGGCCGACCTCCAACCCGACCTTGATCCGACGAATCAGACCGGCGCGCGCGGCGCATTCCTCGGGAATGCGCAGCGCGTGAGCACGATCGGCACGCGCTGGAAATCCAAACCCGGCGCGCTGCGTGGCTGGGACTACGGGCTCGAGGCAGCCTTCCAATGGGGAGAGGTTTGGAACGGAAATCGCACGACGCCCCGGCTCGACCACCGCGCCGCCGCAGTCCATGCGGAAGGCGGCTACACGTTCGAGCAGGCGGCGTGGCGACCCCGGCTCGGCCTCGAATACAACTACGCGACGGGCGACAAAGATCCGAAGGATGGCGAGTCGGAATCCTTCCAAAATTTGTTCCCATCGAACCACGAGAAGTACGGCTACATCGACGAATTCAGTTGGCGGAACCTGCACAACGCGCGTTTCCAGTTCAGCGTGAAGCCGGGCAAAACCGTGGATGTCGAACTGAACTACCACGCCTTCTGGCTCGCGGAGACGAGCGACTATTGGTACCGCTCAAATGGCTTCAGCACGCTGCGCACGAAGACGCCGGACGGACGCGATGTGCGCACGATCGGGGCGAGCAGCTTCGCCGGGCAGGAGCTGGATTTTGTGATGAAATGGAAGCCGCGAAAGTGGCTGAACATCGACGCGGGCTATTCCCATTTTTTCGCGGGCGACTATCTCCGCGACACCGGCGCGCACGACGACGCGGACCTCGGTTATGTGCAGACGCAAATCCTGTTTTAAGAATCCCATGAATCTTTTTTTAACATCCAGCCTGCCCACGACGGGCAATTTCACGCGGAAGAATGTTGCCATCGCGGAAGCGCCCGATAAGCAAACGCTGCCGCCGCGTCTCCCGATGAAAGTCCTCCGCACCCTTTTCGCCCTCGCCGTTTCCGCGTCCCTCGCGATGTCCGCGCGCGCGCAGCAGACCACGCTGCGCGTTGGGCATTTCCCAAACATCACTCACGCGCAGGGGCTCGTGGCGTCGCAGCTTTCGCGCGAGGGAAAGGGATGGTTCGAGGAGCGGCTGGGGAAGGAAGTGAAGATCGAGTGGTTCGTGTACAACGCGGGACCGTCGGCGATGGAGGCGATCGCGGCGAACTCGATCGACCTCACTTACGTCGGGCCAAATCCGGCGCTGAATCTTTACGTGAAAGCGGAAGGCGAGGAGGTGCGCGTCGTGGCGGGCGCGGCGATCGGCGGAGCGGCGCTGGTCGTCCATGCCGACGACCGCGTGGGCAAGCCGGCGGATTTCAAAGGGCGCGCGATTGCGACGCCGCAGCTCGGCGGCACGCAGGACGTGGCCTGCCGCGCGTGGTTGAAAAAACAGGGCTTTCGCATCACGCAACTCGGCGGCGATGTGAACGTGCTGCCGACGCCGAACCCCGATCAACTCACGCTTTTCACCACGAACAAACTCGATGGCGTGTGGACGGTGGAGCCGTGGGTTTCGCGGCTCGAGATGGAGGCGAAAGGAAAAATCTTTCTCGAACAGAAGGACGTGATTACGACCGTGCTCGTCTCGAGTGTGAAGCTGCTCGCGGAGAAGCGGGAGCTGGCGAAGAAGTTCGTCGTGGCGCATCAGGAGCTGACGGAGTGGATCAATAAAAACCCGGACGAGGCGAAGAAGCTCGCGAACGCGGCTCTGAAAGTGATTACGAAAAAGGAGATGCCGCCCGAGTTGATCGACCATGCGTGGCCGCGACTGACGTTCACGACGACGCTGCCAGCCGGCGGCTTCGAGGCTGCCGTGGCCGAGGCACAGAGCGTCGGCTTTATCCGTGGCAAGGCGGACCTTTCACGACTCGTGGTTATCCCGTGATGAGTGGCGTCACCGAAGAACTCCAGCCCGGTCGTCCGGCCAAGCTGTCGATCGACGGCGTGTCGAAATGGTTCCGCCAGGGCGTGGTGGAAACGCACGCGCTCGACAACGTGAGCATGACGGTGGATGAGGCGGAGTTTGTGTGTCTCGTGGGCAAAAGCGGATGCGGAAAATCAACGCTGCTGAACATGATCGCCGGTCTGGAAAAGCCGGACTCGGGCACGATCACGGCGGATGGAAAAATCGTCACGGAGCCGGGCCGCGAACGGATGATGATGTTCCAGGAATCGGCACTGTTTCCGTGGCTGAATGTTTTTGGAAACGTGATGTTCGGGCTGCGGCGGAAGCCCGGATTGAAGGAGAACGAGCGGCGGGAAGTCGCGCAGTATTACCTGAAACTCGTGGGACTCGAACGCTACATGAAGTCGAACATTCACGAACTCTCCGGCGGGATGAAGCAGCGCGTGGCGCTCGCGCGTTCACTCGCGCCGAATCCGCGAATGCTGCTGATGGACGAGCCGTTCGCCGCCCTCGATGCGATGACGCGCGAGCAGCTTTATGGCGATCTGCAAAGCATCTGGTCGGCGCGGAAAAAGACGATCGTCTTCGTGACGCACAACGTCCGCGAAGCCGCGTGCCTCGGGGATCGCGTGATCCTTTTCTCGCCGCATCCGGGTCGCATCCGCGAGCAGTTCAAAATCGACCTGCCGCGCCCGCGCGACATCAACAGTCCTTCGCTCGCGAACTACTCGTCCGAGATTACGCGGGCGCTCAAGGCGCATCACACGACAGGGGAAGTCGGCGAGTAAAATCCGATGAAGCGTTTTTTCACCGCACTGTTTTTTTTCGTCGCTCTGATCGCCATCTGGCATTTTGGCCGCGACTACATGGTGAGCACGAAACGCTGGTCGCCCGTGCTCGTGCCGACGCCGCTGAGCGTGTGGCGTTACCTCGTCGCGTCCTCTGCGGACGGGACGATGTGGGAGGCGCTAGCCGTCACGACGAAGCGGCTGCTGCTCGGCTATTTCGCGGGCGTGATTCTCGGCGTGCCGCTCGGGCTGCTCACGGCGCGTTTCAAATGGGCGGGCGATACGATCGGCGTGCTCGGGCTCGGATTGCAGACGCTGCCGAGCGTGTGCTGGGTGCCGCTCGCGCTGCTGTGGTTCGGGCAGTCGGAGACGGCGATGCAGTTCGTGGTCATCATGGGCACACTCTGGTCCGTGCAAATTTCCACGGACAACGGCGTGCGCAACGTGCCGCCAATCTACCAGCGCGCCGCGCAGACGATGGGTTCGCGCGGCTTTCATACGTGGCTGAAAGTGATCCTCCCGGCGTCGCTGCCCTTCATCATCAGCGGCGTGAAACAAGGCTGGGCCTTTGCGTGGCGCTCGTTGATGGGCGCGGAAATTTACGTCACGATCCTCTCCGGCTTCGGGCTCGGCCAACTGCTGCACTACGGACGCGAACTCAATGACATGGATCAAGTCATCGGCGTGATGCTCATCATCGTCGTCATCGGATTACTCGCGGACAAAATCCTGTTCTCGCCGTGGGAACGCTTTCTCCACCGGCGCTGGGGAACGGTGAAGTCGTAGCGCATGAAGGCGCTGCTGGCTGTCGTTGCGTTCCTATGCGCTCCAGATTTGCGGGCCGCCGAGAAGCCGCGTCCGCTGATGCGTGATTTCATCGGGCTTTGCGGGCATACGGTGCAGTTCAAGCCGGAGTTGTATGCGCCGGTGACGCGGCTCGTGCGCGATTATCATCCGATGAAATGGGACTTCGGCGACGACACGAGTTACGCGCCGAAATTTCCGCTCGCACGCAACAACGTGGACTGGAGCAAGGTCTATGGCTCGTGGCAAAAGGCGGGCTACCGCGCGCACGCGAGCCTGATGTTTGACGACCTCGCGCCCGGCGATTGGAAGGATTTGCCGCGCGATGCGTTCGCGTACGGACGCGCCTTCGGGAGCGCATTCAATCCGCTGCTCGAAGCGGTCGAGATTGGAAATGAGCCGGGCAAATACGACGACGCGACGTATCGAAAACTCTTCGAGGCAATGGCGCGCGGCCTTCGCGAAACCGCGCCGAAAATGCGGATCGCCACTTGTGCCGCGAACCTCGGCAAAAGCGGCAGCTACTCGAAGAGCGTCGATTGTATCGCCGGACTCGAGTCGCTCTACGACATCGTCAATATTCACAACTACGCCGAGATCACCGGCTGGCCGACGTGGGAACGGAGCTACGCGGAGGATCCGAAAATCGACTTCCTCAAAAACATCCATCACGTCCTGACCTGGCGCGCGGAACACGCGCCGGACAAGGAAGTGTGGCTCACTGAGTTTGGCTGGGACGCCACGACGAAGCCGAATCTCACCACCGGCGATTTCGTAAAATGGAAAGGCTCGACTGAGACGCAGCAGGCGCTGTGGACCGTCCGCGCGTTCATTGTGCTGGCGGCTCTCGGCGTTGATCGCGCCTATTTGTATTTCTTCAACGACGACGACACGCCGCATCTCCACGCATCGTCGGGACTCACGCGGAACTTCGTGCCGAAGCCTGCATTTTACGCCGTCGCGCATCTTCAGAAAACGCTCGGCGACTACCGCTTCGCGCGCGCGATTCGCGAAGGGGAGGAAGGCTTCGTGTACGAGTTCACATCGGATGAGAAGGCGCGCGTGTGGGTCGTGTGGAAACCATCTGCGCCGTCTGCGAAAATGATGCTGCCGCTTGATGGAGCCGACATTGTGAAAGCCGAGCACACCCCGCTGATCGCGGGCGATGCGGAGCGCATCGAGATCGCAGTCGCCAACGACCGCGGGGAAATCGAGGCGGGCGAAGCTCCGGTTTATCTGTGGCTCTCGAAGTAGAGTGAGCGGTACAGGGTTCCGGGGAGCGCGCGCGCGTCTCGCGTGCTGGCGAAGGCGTCCCGCCTTCGCGGACTTCCCAAACGCATCGCTACAATTTCGTTCACCTCACTCGCAGCAACGCGGCAGGGAAGTTCGTTTCGGCGGGACGCCGAAACCAGCACGCGAGACGCGCGCGCTCCCCGCAACTCCGCGAATGCGCGTCTATTCTGCCGAATGCGGCTGCGCCTGCGCCACGGCGGCTCGCGCGATTTTCGCGATGTGCCTCAGCGCGAAAAACGCGGCAACGAGCCCCACGCCGAGCAGCACATACTCGCCGGGATGCCGCGCCCGCTCGGCACCCGAAGCCGCTGCGAACCCGGCGTGCGCGGTGTGGCCGAGATAAACGAGCAGCGTATTCGCCGGAACGATGGCCACGAGGGATGCGAGCAGGTACGGCCAGAAGCGAATCGCGGTCAGACCGTAGGCGTAATTCGCGAGGCCGAACGGCATCGGCACGAAGCGCAGCATCATCACGATCTTCCAGCCTTCGCGACCGATGGCCGCGTCGATGAGGCGGAATTTTTCGTTCTTCTCCAAGCGACGTGCGAATGGTCCGCGCGCGAGATAGCGCGAGATGAGAAAATTGACCGCCGCCCCCGCTGCAGTCCCGAGCGTGAGAGCGACCCACCCCCGCCCAAAGCCAAACCCAAAACCCGCTGCGAGGGCCACGGGCGACATCGGTGCGATGAACATTTGCGCGAGCACGATGCCCCCGGCAAAAAGCAGCACGCCGAGCCAGCCGCGCTGCTGAAAGTAGTCTTGCGACGAAGTGAGCCAGTTGAGAAGCGAGGACATTGGGGTGTGCTGTTTGCCAGAAGTTCCCGCGTTTGCAACAAGGGAAGGAGCCGACAGTTGCCGTGCTTTCAAGGCAGCAGCCGGAAAGGAAAAGCCCGCCTCGACGTGAGCCGAAGCGGGCTTTCTTGGGGGGAGAAGCTGGAAGTTTAGGCGACTTCGGATTGCCGACGCTGACGGGAAGCGCGGCTGAAAGCGGTTCCGAGAAGAGCGAGGCCGAAGAGCACGGAACTCGGCTCAGGAACCGCGGCAAACGTCCTCGCGAAGGAAGTCGCGCCGCCGCTGATGCGGGCTTCAACTTGACCGAAGACCGTGGAATTCGTCCGCACCACGAGGAAAGAACTGGTCTGGCCGGGTGCGATATTTCGCGGATCACCCGTGAATGGCAGCGGTGGTTGGACCGGAAAGTCGAAGCCAACGCTTCCGACTGTCCCCACATCGCGGTCACCCGTGGCCGCAGGCTTGAGGCCGGCACCCGTCGTATAGCTGCCGGGG
>JAYVRQ010000764.1:0-2950 GCA_043776145.1 Chthoniobacteraceae bacterium | reverse complement strand
CGCCGCTTTCCCGTTTGACCGCCGTGCCCGCAGCCCTACTGTCGCGCACCTTGCGCAAGACTCCCCTCATCATCGCGATCCTTCTGTTCGGCTGGGCTGGGCGTTTCGTTCTTGTCGATCACCGAGATCAGACGACCGCGAAAGTCGCGGACCTTCCCCGCGAAACCGTTCAGAGAGAAACGCACACTCCTAGTGCGGATGCGGATAAACCTGCTCCCGCGCCAGCACCGCCAGCGCCGGTGGTGACATCCCCTTTTCCCGAGCCCGCCATGCGCCAGACCGTCTTCCGCCTTCAACTCGATCACAACCGCTGCACGCTCGAAAACGTCGAGGAAGTCACCGGCTCGTTCGGGCGTGAGCGGGGGATGCCCTGGCGGACGGGAATGCTGTGCTGCCGCCTGCTCGCGGGCGACGGGCGCATCGTGGGCGAGCGGACGCTGCCCGCGCCGGATTATGTCTGCGTCGTCCTCGATCCGAACGATG
The DNA here is from genome assembly GCA_043776145.1 of Chthoniobacteraceae bacterium. Taxonomy (GTDB): domain Bacteria; phylum Verrucomicrobiota; class Verrucomicrobiia; order Chthoniobacterales; family Chthoniobacteraceae; genus JANLQB01. The sequence continues at coordinate 2,467 of JAYVRQ010000764.1, read as the reverse complement.
CCTCCGGCACGCCCGCCGCCGCGCGGCTCACGTCCGATGGACCGGCGGTGTTTCAGGTGCGCTTTCCTGAAATCTCCGGCGCGGAGCGGCTCGAAGTCTATCGCATCTCCACCGAGGCGCGGCCCGCCGATGCCACCGCGCCGGTCGGGCCGTTGCTCGCGTCGATTGCGATTCCCGTGAAATGAATCCGCGCGTTTTCATTTTCCTCCTGCTCGCGGTGCACTCGGCGTTCGCGCAATCGACGCTCTACACGGTCGAGACGAACGGCCCGCGCAGCCAGCGCATCAACATCGTCTTTCTATCCGAAGGTTATACCGCCGCCGAACTGCCTAACTTCGCGGGCCATGTGAATTCCGCCGTGAACTATCTGTTCTCGCGTGAGCCGTGGCAGCAGTACCGCTCCTACTGCAATGTCTTCCGCATCGAGATCGCTTCCAACCAGTCCGGCTGCGACAATGGCACCGCGGGCGTGGCGCGGGATACTTATTTCAACAGTGGATTTAACACACCGTCAGTTCCCCAACTGCTGACCATCGACGGGACTGGATCGAGCCGTGCCTATACTCTCCTGAACCAGCATGTGCCTGAATATCACATGCCGATTGTCATCGTGAATGATGTCAAATATGGCGGCTCCGGCGGCAGTATTTCGGTCGCTTCCGTCCACTCGCAGAGCGCGCTGGTGGTCGAGCATGAAGTCGGGCATTCCTTCGCGGACCTCGCGGATGAATACGATACCGATTATCCCATCTACACTCCTTCCGAAAAGCCGAACAACACCGCGCAGACGGTGCGCAATCTCATCAAGTGGAATGTCTGGATTGACGCCGCCACGCCGGTCCCGACGCCGGAGACGGCGGCCTACGACAGTCTCGTGGGTTTGTTTGAAGGCTCGATGTATCGGACGACGGGATGGTACCGCCCGCACAACAATTCGCTGATGCGCAGTCTCAACCGGCCCGTGGGCAACGTGAACCGGGAGCAATTCGTCCTGTCCATTTATGCCCGCGTCGATCCCGTCGATGCCTGGTCGCCGGTGGGCACCAGTTTTTCGGTGAACAATTTCCAGCAGATGAACTTTGGCGTCACTCCCAAACAACCCACGATCGGCGCGATGCAGACGCGCTGGTATCTGGATAACCAACTACAGGCAGGTGCGACCGCGAATACCCTCGCAATCATCTCCGACGCATTGGGCAACGGCACGCATACAGTTAGGGCGCAGGTCAACGATCTCACTAGTTTCGTCCGCAACGATCCGTCGCAGCTTCTTTACCACGATGTAAGCTGGACGGTCACGCTTTCCAACCAATTGCCCGCGACCCTCGACGCATGGCGCAGCGCCTATGGCAGCGACACCGCGAATTCCGCCAAGGATGGCTTTGTAAATCTGGCGAAATACGCGCTCGGCACGAATCCCACGCAACCCATCGGCACGACGCAGCGACCCTTCGTTTCGCTCACGCCGGGCGCGGGTGTCGAAAAGTATCTCACGCTCAATGTCCCGCGCCGGACCCGCCGGAGCGACGTGACTTCCGAAGTGCAAATCTCCGACGACCTCGCCGCGTGGAATTCCGGCCCCGGCTACACCGTGACGGTCGAAGATCGCGACGACCTGCTCGTCGTGCGCGACGCGAATCCGATCAGCGCCGCCTCCCGGCGCTCGATGCGTTTGCGGGTGAGCGCGCCGTGATCGGCTAACTGCATTCAGACATCATCGCGGAAACCCGGCGCTTCATCTCCTCCGGCGGGACGTCCTCGGTGTGCGTCGCCAACGTCCAGCGGTGGCCGAAGGGGTCTTGGAGTGTGCCGCTTCGGTCGCCATAGAATTGATCCTGCACCGGCTTTACGACGACCCCGCCCGCTGCGATGGCCTGTGCGAAACGCGCGTCCACATTCTCCAGATAGATCATCAGCGAACTCGCCACGCCGCCGAGGGTCTCCGGGCTGATCGCACCCATCTCGGGGAATTCGTCGGACATCATCACCGGCGAACCTTCGATGCGGAATTCCGCGTGCATGAGCTTTCCGCCGGGGCCGTCCATCCGCATGAAGACGTTCGCGCCGAAAGCGCGCTCGTAGAAATCCAGCGCGGCGGCGGCGTTCTTGACGGTGAGATAGGGCGTGACGGTGTGGTAGCCGTCGGGAATAGATTTGGTGCTCATGCGAGTAGCTTCCGCATCCCGCGCCCGCGCGTCGATTCCAAAAAAAAGACGCGCCGGCCACCGGGTCTAATTGAAGTGGGGGCCAGATGTCGCCAGCGAGCACCAACCGTGAGAAGCAGTGCTTCGTCCCCACTCAGACCGACCCCACTCTCGCCACTCTCGATTCCGTTCCAATCCTTTGCCAAAAGCGAAATTCTAGCAGCGACCCTAATGGCGCTCAAATAGTGCGTAAAACTTACGTGTCGAGGCACTTATTATGTTGAATTGCAATCTGTTCCATGCGAATAGGTTGCATGTCACAA
>JAYVRQ010000763.1:0-9999 GCA_043776145.1 Chthoniobacteraceae bacterium | reverse complement strand
GCACCGCGATTCAGACAGGCGTGGTGATGGTCGTGTATCTCGAGGAGGCGCTCGCGCGAAAACGCGCGGCCCTTGGAGAAAAGTTCACGCACGCCGATTTAATCGACGCGATCAAAAAAGGCGCGCGCCTGCGGCTGCGTCCGAAAGTGATGACCGTCGCCACGATCGTCGCGAGCCTGCTGCCGATCATGTGGAGCACACGCACCGGAGCGGAAGTGATGAAGCCCCTCGCCACGCCAGTCATCGGCGGGATGGTCTCGAGCCTCCTGCACATCCTCATCGTCACTCCCGTGATTTTCGCGTGGCTGCGCGAGCGCGAGCACTCCGCGTAGCGCGCACCTTTTTCTCCGCAGCCCGATCCGCGGCCTCGACGCCCTTTCGCGCCCACTCGCACAGCATCTCCCGGTCATCCATCGCCTCCGCAGGCGGCTGCCAGTAATTCATCTGCTTTCGCTCTCCGCGCATTTCATACCGAAATGGCAAGAGCCCGCGTGTCTCGAAATCCGCCCGGCTCACCTCATCCACCTTGATGTAAAGCGAGTCGTCCGCGACCAGCGCGAACATCCTTTCCCCGAGATAAATCCCAAATCCGCCAAACATTGCCCGCGCCCGCACGTCGCCGAGCGGCGCGAGTTGTTCGAGCAGGTACGTGATGAATTCGCCGTGCATGAGGAAATAAGTAACGAGTGAACGCACCGCTGCAAACTCCGCGCTACTGCACGAACACCCGCCCTGCCCGCCGCCGCGCGTGCCGCCCGCCCGGCAGATTCACCTTCGCCACCCGCCCCGCGAGCAGCGCCCGCACACGCTCCACTTCCGCAAAACCAATCTCCCCAACCCCGCGCTCGCGCAGCCACGCCAGCAACACCCGCCGCTGAATCGCCACCGGCAGCGCGCGTAACTCACTTACCGAAAGCTCCCGCTCACCCGCCATCGCCATCTCCGGCAGCGCCGCCAGAAACGCATCCTCCTCCCGCAAAATTTCCGCGCTCCGCAGCAATGCCCCGCGCACCTCGCGCCCAAACGCGCTCGCCAGCAGCGGCAGGATTTCATGCCGCACCCGGTTGCGCGTGTGCCGCCGATCCGCATTCGACTCGTCCTCGCGAAATTCGAGCCGGTGCTTCGCAACGTAAGCATCGATCTCCTCGCGCCAAACCCCGAGCAGCGGACGCACAATTTCCAAATCCCCGCGCATCGAACTCGTTCGCATTCCCGCGAGCCCCGCCGCCCCGCTCCCGCGCAGCAGATTGAAAAGAAACGTCTCCACCTGATCGTCCGCATGATGCGCGAGAAAAAGACGACGCGCTTTTTTCGCTCGCGCGACTTTTGCAAAAAAAACGAGTCGCGCCTCCCGCGCCGCCGTCTCGATCGAACACTTCATCCGCTTCGCCCGCGCCGCCACATTCTCCCGCCGCCCCACAAACTCGCACCCGAGCCGTCCCGCCATTTCCTCCACAAACAACGCCTCGTCCCGACTCTCCGCCCGCAGCGCATGATCGAGATGACAAACGATCAACCGCTGCCCGCGCGCCGCCAGCAAATGCAGCAGCGTCACCGAATCCCGCCCGCCCGAAACGCCGATCAGCGCGGGCTCTTCTAGCGGTGGACAATCAGAAAGGTTCATTTGTGAAACGACCTTCACAGTCTGATTGCTCAAGTCCTTTGTGTCCGCCAATTCTCGTATTCCTCTTCGGTAATCCGGTTACCACCGTACAATTGGGTGTCGCGACGGAAACTCTGCAGGGATTGCTCGTACGCGGCGAAAACTGCCCAGCGCGAATCTGGAGAATCAAGCAACGTGAAAAGCAGTTTCACATCTTCCGGGATGACTGGTGGCTCGGGAATAACCTCGAAAAGTGCAATCGTGAGTTGAGCTTGGAGGTCTTCGTCTTTCTGCCTCCCAGCCTCCAACGCAAGATCGCGATAGAACTGCCATCCCACCTCTCGAAACCGTGGGTTGGTCAGTAATGCTGCTGTCTCGTTCAATAGGGTAGTAAGCAACAGGTTGGTGCGATCACGACACGCTGGGTTTGAGTACCAGCGCGATAGCAGACTTAGAAGAATCGCTTGGGTTGTCGCGTCGTCTTTTACTGCGACCTCTAACTCATCTTCTGCCACATCGGCCAATGTGCGTTTCATACAGGCCGAATAGTCGATCACCCTAGCCGATCTGTGCCAACGTATGGTCGCAGCGGTTCAGGAATCAGCACGCTGCCATCCGCCTGCTGATAAGTCTCTAGCAACGCCACATACAGCCGAGGCATCGCAGTCCCCGACCCATTGAGCGTATGACAGAGGCGGTTTTTACCTTCGGCGTCTTTGAATTTCAGATTCATCCGGCGCGCTTGGTAGTCGGTGAAATTCGAGCAGCTTGAGACTTCGAGGTAGGCGTTTTGGCCGGGGGCCCAGACTTCGATGTCGTAGGTCTTCGCGGCACCGAAGCCGATGTCGCCGGTGCAGAGTTCGATGATTTGGTAGTGCAGGCCGAGGGTTTGCAGGATGCGCTCGGCGTCGGCAGTGAGCGCGTCGAGTTCAGCGAAGGAATTCTCCGGCTCCACGATTTTCACAAGCTCCACTTTGTCGAACTGATGCACGCGGATGATCCCGCGCGTGCCGATGCCGGCGGCTCCGGCTTCGCGGCGGAAGCAGGGCGTGTAGGCGACGTATCGCTTCGGCAGATCGGCGGGCGCGAGGATTTCGTCGCGGTGAAAATTCGTGACGGGCACTTCGGCGGTGGGGACGAGGAAGACGTCGTCCTCGCCGCAGTGGTAGAGTTGGTCGCGGAATTTCGGGAGCTGCGTGGTGCCTTCGAGCGCGTCGGCGCGAACGAGGAGCGGCGGGCTCATTTCCACGTAGCCGTGCTCGCGTGTGTGCAGGTCGAGGCAGTAATTGACGAGCGCCCGCAGCAGCCGCGCGCCGGGTCCGGTGTAACAGACGAAACCGCTGCCACTGATCTTAGTGGCACGCTCGAGATCGAAGAGGCCGAGCTTTTCGCCGAGTTTTACGTGATCGAGCGGGTTCGCGATCTGCGGTTTTTCGCCCCATTTTTTGACGACTGGATTCTGGCTCGCGTCGTGGCCGACGGGTGCGGCGTCGTGCGGGAGATTCGGGATGCCGAGCAGCATGGCGCGCTGCTCATTTTCCGCGTCGGTCGCCTCACGATTTAGCTCGGCGATTTGCTCGCCGATCGTGCGGACATGCGCCTCGATTTCGCTCGTGTCCTCGCCCTTCGCCTTCTTCGCGCCGATCTCCTTGGAAATGCGTTTGCGATCCGCCTGCAACCGCTGGAGTTCCGTCTCGCGCCGCCGCCGGGCCGCGTCGATTTCCAGCACGGCGTCGATCTGCAAATGGAGCGCGCCGCCGCGCGTGGCGAGGCGTTGTTTTACGAAGTCGGGGTTTTCGCGGATGAGGCGGATGTCGAGCATCGGCGCAGACTAAGTGGCGCGCTCCGGCGATGGCAAGGCGCGCAGCGCGGCGAGATGTTTCGTGAGGGATTCGGCGAAAAGCCCGCGGTGGAGCGCGGTGTGTTTTTCAAAAGAGATGACCTGCGACTTCGCGGCGACATGCAGCAGTTGGCGTCCGCGCGAGTCTTCGAGAAACGTGCGTTCGAGTTCCGTGTCCGAAACTTCGGGGAGAAAGCGCACGTCTTCCTCGTTCGTAGAAATGACCGCGCCGACTTTATCGAAAGCGAACCGTTCCTGCGCGGCGCGGAGGATTTCGCGGAAGAGCGCGGGCTCGACGCGCGCGAAGGTGCGCAGGCCGGCCATCCACGCGAGGCCCGATGTTTTCACATGCAGCAGTTCGCCGCACTCGCGACCGATCGCCGGGAGCACGGCGAATTTTTCCTCCGCTTGCGAAAAGCTGAGCCGGTAAGTCCCCGCGAGCCGCGCGACCGCAGCGTGCTCCGCGACAGCCCGCTCGAACTCCGGCACATCGCCATCGAATTCCACTGCCGCCTCGAAGCCTCCCGGCCAACGTAGAGCGAGCGCGGTGAACGGCACGCCGCGTCGGCGGAGTTCCATCGCAATGAAGAGATGTTCGAGCGGTGTCGTGGGCCGCGATGTTCCCTCGAAATTGATTTCAAAATCTCCCGCGAGCCCGGCAGCCAGCTCCGCGGCATACGCGACGGCCCAGCCAAATTTCACCGCCGCGCGCGCCAGCGTTTCATGGGTGAAGCGAAGCCCCGCAAACTCGCGATCGAGATAGGCGTCTGGCCAATCGGACACGATGAACACGCCATCCTCAATGAGCGCGGCCTGCGCAGCGGTGAGTTCATCCGCGGAAAACGAATCGGCGTGCGGGGCGAAGTATTCCGACGGATCGAGCGACGGCCAGGCACCGACGACTGGCATGAATCCCGCCGCCTCGCACTGCTCCGCAAATGGCAGCCCCAGCGGATCATCGAAGGCGAACGATTTGCGGATGGTCGGAGGATTCACGCGCGCATCATGCCGCACAATGACGAGGGGGCGACTATTTTGAAAACGCAGAGGCGCAGAGGCGCAGAGGGCGCAGAGATTTCCGCTGCTGAGTCCCCTCTGCGATCTCTGCGTCTCTGCGTTTTCAAAATGCGGTGATCTCAGTCCAGGCGACAGCGCGCTCGCCATCCGCGCGGCTTCTGTTACACGATGCGCACTTTCGCATGAGCAAAAAATTCAACGTCGCCGTCATCGGCTATGGCTGGGCCGCCTCGGCTCACATCGCCGCGATCAACTCCACCTCGCAAGCGCAAGTCACCGCCGTCTGGTCCTCCCGCCCGCTCGATTCCACGGAACTCAGCGCGAGGCACGGTTCGCCGATCCGCGCGTTCACCGATCTCGCGGCGATGCTCGCCGATCCGTCGATTCATGCGGTGGACATCACGAGCTATCCGAACCAGCACGCCGCGCAATTCATCGCCGCCGCGCGCAATGGCAAACACATCATCGTCGAGAAGCCGCTCGCGATCGAGTGGGGCGAGATTTTGAAAATGAAACGCGCCGCAGATGAAAGCGGTGTGAAGGTCTGCGTGTGTTTCGAGTGCCGATGGTCGTCCCAATTTCTCGCCACGAAATCCGTGCTCGATCAGGGGCTCGTCGGCGCGGTGCATTACGGCGAGGTGGATTATTACCACGGCATCGGCCCGTGGTACGGCCAGTACCGCTGGAACACGAAACGCGAACTGGGCGGCAGCGCGCTGCTCACCGCCGGCTGCCATGCGCTCGATGCGCTGCTGCTTTGCATGGACGGCGAGGTCGAGGAAGTCACTAGCTACGCGACGCAAAGCGCGCACCCGATTTTCGCCGCCTACGAATACCCGACGACGGCGACGACACTGCTGCGTTTTGCGAGCGGCGCGGTGGGCAAATGCGCGGCGGTTGTCGATTGCTTCCAGCCGTACTATTTTCACACGCATCTCGTCGGCAGCCACGGCTCGATCCTCGATAACAAATTCCACTCGATGAAAGTCGGCGGCCTCAACAAAGCTGCGTGGAGCCAGCTTTCGATGAAGATGCTCGATAGCGGCGACGTGAGCGATCACCCGTATCAGACGCAGTTTCAGGCGTTCTTCGACGCGCTCGATGCGGGGGGAGACATGCCGTTAACAAGCTTCGCGGACGCCTTCGCAACCCATCGCGTCATCGCGGCGGCAGACAAGTCGGCGACGGAGAAACGCAGCGTGAAGCTCGGCGAAATCTGAGCCGGGGAAAATATTTACGAAATATGTTGCGGATACATATCGAGAATGTATTATCGCCATATGAAATTAACATTGAACATAGACGACGAATTACTCACGAGGGTCATGGACACCACCGGCGCCAAGACCAAGACCGAAGCGATTCACGCCGCCTTGGCGGAAGTCGATAGGCGAAACAAATTGATCGCCCTCTTGTCCGAAAACATCGGCATCGACTTTGACAAGGACATCGACGCGGCTTCCTGGGCCGAGCCCGCCGAGGAATCCCTCAAGGTCGCAGAGACGCCTGCTTCTTCATCTCATTCCCTCAAACGCACCCCTGTCAGCTATGCGCGCAAGCCCCGTTCTCGTCGATAGCTGCTGGTACATCGAGCACCTCAAGCAGCGGGTCGATCCCATGCAGGAACTCGCCACGATCGCGATGACCCGCGACGTGGCGACCTGCGGGATCATCCGGTGCGAAGTGGGACGCGGCCTCAAGGATCCGGCGCTGCTGCGGAAGTTCGACGTGCGCTGGGATGTGATGATGTACGTGCCTACCGACAACAAACTGTGGGCGGATGCCGAGGCGCTGCTTTGGAAGCTAGACCGGCAGGGCATCACGCTGCCGCTAACCGATGTCGTGATCGCCTGCTGCGCCCGGCGCATCGGTGCCGTGGTGCTGACGCACGACGGTCACTTCTCGAAGATTCCCGGCATCCGCTGCACGGATCGGATTCTTTAGCGTGGGCCGAGTGGCGAGTTGTCCGCCGGGGTGACTTCGAGGCGGATGGATTTTTCACTCTTGCCGGGGGTCGGTATTTTGTAGGGCTCGTTGAAACGTCCGAAAACCATGTCGGGCTCGCTGCTGTGGCAGCCAGCGCAACTCGCCACGTCTTTCTCTTTCCGCCACGCCGTTGGCTTCTTGTCCCGCGATTCGTTTTGTGGAGAAAAATAGAAGAACTCCCAATCGTGAGTCCGTCGGTTTGAGCCGGGCTCGCGTTTGATCATTCCCACGACGGCTCCGATTTGGTCGAGGTTGCGGCTGGGAAAAAGACCACCCGCCAGGAGCTTCTCTTTCACGATCACACTTCCAGCCGGGTAGTCGCCTTTGCCTCCGCCATCCCGATGATGCTTTGCCGTCTCATTGATATAGTAATGAAGATAGTGGGAAACGTGTGGCCCGGTTTCTTTGGCCGCTTGAACGATTGACGGCGGAACATTGCAAAGGCCCGCAAACTCGGCACCAATCGACTTGGGTTCCTTGGTGACGCGCGTGAAAGTCTTGTAGGCTTCCAGCACTTTTTCCGGCGTCACTTTGGCGGAATCTTCGGCGGCGAATGCAGTCGTGACGATGATTCCAAATGCGAGGGCGTGGCGGGGTTTCATAAAAAAGCGGCAATCACGATTCGACTCCCGCACGGCCATTCTGCTCAATTCAATTTATGCGAAGCGTGCGTGCGTTTCGAGTCGTTGAATTGCGAGATCGTGCTTGCGGTTTCTTCGACGGCGTAACACTCGCGCCACTGCCTCCGCTGCGGGAGCGCAGTTAGATTTTATATGTTCATCCCATCCAAAACCGGCTGCGAGACCTGGGCGATGCGGGCCTGGTGATTGAGGAAACTGTCGGCGATGAGCGTGTGCATTCCGGCGGTGGCGGCGAGGAGTTGCTGGAGCAGCGGATCGAGTTCGTGCGGTTGTGCGGGGCGCGATTCTTCGCGGCCGGATTCGATGCGGTCTTCGTCCTGCGGCTGGCGCACGTAGTTTTTCCAGTCGATGCGTTTGAGCCGGTGGACGAGGTCTTCGACGGCGGCGGTGGCGGTGGCGGCGCTGGTGATTTCCTGCGCGGTGGATTCGCGCAGCAGCGCGCCGCAGCGAGTGAGGCAGCGGAGGACGGAGCGCGGGACTTCGGGGTGCTGCCAGAGGAGTTCGAGGACGTTGCGCGGCTCGGCGCGCATTTGGTAGATGCGGCGGTAGGCGTCGCGCGTGCTGAGCAGGCGCAGGAAGGCGCTGAGTTCGATCTCGCTGGCCTGCGCGGCGTTCTCGCGGCCCGCGAGCGAGCCGGCGATGGAGACGACGGAGTTTGCGGTGATGATCGCGCGCTCGATCATTTGCCCGATTTCGCAGAAGCGCCAGCCGTCGTCGGCGAGCATGGTGTTCGAGCACACGGCGAAGAATTGCGGGATGAATTGCGTCGCCACATCGGCGGTGCGTCGCGTGATGACGACGGCTTCGTTTTCCGCCAAGTCCTCGCGAAATTTCACGCGCTGCAATCGCGTGTGCAGATTCGTGATGGTGGCCCACGCCTCCGGGCTGAGGCTGTCCTGCACGGATTCGGCGTTGTATTGCGCGCGCAAAAATGTGCGGACCACCGAGCCCGGCTCGGGCGAAAGCATCAGCCGGTAGCGGTCGAGCCGGGTCGTGATGCTGCGGCGGCTGGTACCCGCGGATTTTTCGAGCGGCGGGAGCAGCCGGTTCCACATCGGGCGGTAGTGGCGGCGCTCGGCAGAATTGAGTTCCTCGGTTTCGAGCGTCTCGATGACGCTGATGAGATACGCCTGATGATGCGCGCGCTCAAGGTAGCGGCCCATCCAGTAAAAGCATTCGGCGACGCGGCTCGTGACCTGGCGCGGCGGCAGCGTGTTGTCGGGAATGTGGCGCGCGAGCACGGGCAGGAGCGGCGCGGTGACGATGTCGTTCAGCACCCAGGAATCTTTGCTCGTCCAACCGAAACCGAAATCTCCCGCGGCGACGTTGCGTGAAAAAACGCGGGTGAGCGCGCCGGGAAAAACATCGAAGTCGCCGCCCGAGCGCACGGCGAAGACGATGTGATCCTGCGCGTGCCCGACTTGTTTTCCCTCCTCGAAGCAAACCGTGGTCGCGCCTTCCTCCCGCGGCTGCGCGATGAAATTCGCGGGCGCGCGCCGGATTTCCGCGCGCAAGCTCGCCTCATCGGTGAACATGCCCTGCTCCCACGAGCCGCTCGTATTTTCCCGCGAAATGGGACGCAGCCGGTAGCGCGAGAGATCTTCGAGCACCATCTCGCGCTGGTCGATGTCGCCGAGCCAGTGCGTCGGGACGGTCGGGAGGATCGGTTGTTCGGCGAGATAAAAGCGGATGATCTGCGCGGCGAACGCGAGCAGGCTGCGATCGTCCGCGAGTTGCGCGCCGACGGCGTTCACGAGCGCGACGGTGCCTTTTCGCAAACAATGCACGAGGCCGGGAATGCCGAGCATCGAGTCGCGGCGGAAGACGAGCGGATCGAGCCACGCATCGGCCACGCGATTGTAGATGACCTCGACGCGCTCCAGCCCGCGCACCGTTTTCAAATACACGCAATCGTCGAGCACGAGCAGATCGCCGCCCTGCACCATCGGGATGCCCATGCGCCGCGCGAGGAAACTCTGCTCGGTGGAAACCGCCGCGCCCGCGCCGGGCGAGAGCAGCACGACACTCGGATCGCCGCCGAAACTCGCCGCCGTCACGCGCAGCCGTTCGAGCACGAGCAGCGGGACTTCCGCGAGCGACTGCACCGGCGCTTCCTGGAAAAGCTCCGGGATCACGCGCGCGAGCGCACGCCGGTTTTGCATCATGTAGCTAATGCCGGTGGCGTGGCTGAAGTAGTGGCTTTTCACCTGAAGCACGCCGCGGCGGTCGCGCGTGAGGCACATGCCGCTGAGATGCAGGAACGCGCCGAGCGGACGGGGCAGTCCCGTCGCGGCGCTTTGGTAATGCGGGCTGCCGAGCACCGCGTGGATCGGCAGCATGTTCGCGCGCAGGATTTCGCGGCGGCCATACACGTCGTCGAGGAACGCCTCGAACGCGCGCAGCCGCTGGCGGAATCCGCGCACGATCAACTGCCAGTCCGCGCTCGCGAAGACGTGCGGCAGCAGATCGCAAGTCCACGGCGGGCGTCCCCACGGATCATTGCGCATCACGTCGAAGGTGACGCCCATTTCGCGCAGCGTCGCCTCCATGCGGTCGTTCAGCGCGCGGAGGTCGGGCGCGGGGAGTTCGGTGAGATCGCGCAGCAGCTTGCGGAAGACGGGACGCGGGGCGCCATCTTCGGAAAAAATTTCATGCCAGCCCGGACGGGACGTGGCTGAAGAATTTGGCTGAGGCCGTGCGTCGCGCTCCATGTTCGGCGGGGACAGTTCCCGCGCGACCACGCGAGGTCAAGCACGGGTGCGCCGTTCGGGTTCCGCCTTCAGGCGGTTTGGAGTTCCGGCTTCAGCCGGTGAGCCGAGGAAGTGCTGCCAGTCGCGGACGCCGTGGTGATTGCGAATCAGCGCGCTCGCGGGCACGACGCGAGGCGCGACAGGCTGCTTTCGCAGGCGCAG
>JAYVRQ010000762.1:0-2962 GCA_043776145.1 Chthoniobacteraceae bacterium | reverse complement strand
CGAAAACTTTTTCGTAAATCGTCGCCACACGCTCGCGGTAAAGCGCGCGCCCTTCCGGGCAGCCGACGAACGCCCGCCCGACGATGCTCCCCGGCTCGCGCTGGATCGGGAAATCCACTTCCTCCAGCGGCTGATCCATCCCATGCGGGATGAAGGAGAGCAGCTTCGTCACCGGGTCGTGATAGATGCGATAGTTGTTCTTCCCAAAATCGTAGCCATCGCCGACCCCGAGCAGCGCCTCGATCGCGAGGAAGGACGCGAAACGATCCGTGTCGAGAATCGCGCCGAGCTTCTTCCAGCGCACCGCATTGTCGCCCTCGCCGCACGCCGCGATCAACTGCTCGATGGCGCGGAAATCCTTCTTGTCCCCCTCGTCCTTGCCCAACTCCTCGTTGATGTCCTTAATGAAACCGCTCTCGTACAAATCGCCGCTCGCATCCTTGAAATACTGCGCGAGAAAATTCTTCGTGTAGCCCTCGGTGAAAACGTAAAGCCCGAGATCGCGCCCGTTCAGCTTCACCAGCGCGTGCGTGCAGCGGATCGCCGGCACTCCCGCCGCGCGCGCCATTTCCCCGCAGAGGATTTGATGCAGGAAGGACGGGTCTTCGTTCGCGTTGTTCAGGTGAAATTTCGTCAGTCCGTGAAACCGCTCCGCGCCCTTGAACTTGTCGAGGTTCACCGTCCACGCCGGTTTCCGATCCACCGGCTGGAAGCTGCCCGACGCGCCCTTGAGCTTCACCGCCACACCCTTGAAAGTCTGCCCATCCACGATCATCCGCCCCTCGACATAGCGCCGCGGGTCGTCATGCAGTTCCTTGATCTCCTCCTTCCCGATCTCGAACTCGATCGCCAAAATCGGCCCGCTGAAAAACTCCGCCTGCGCCGCGCGATGCTTCGCGCCTTTCTCGCCGTCAGCCTTCCCCGGCTTGCCCGGCATCTTCGCGAAAAGACTCGCGGTGGTGAGGAATGCGGTGAGGCAAAAAATCATGCGCAGCATATTGCCCGATATAACCCGGAAGCCCGCGAATGCGATGGCGATTTCATCAAGGAACGGTGGTTTCCCAACCACAGACCCCCACGCCCCGCGAAGCGGCTCACTTCCCCGCGTGCGATGAGATTGGCCGCTTCGCGGGCGGGTGGGTCGGCGCTTGGGAAAGACGCCGTTCCTTGGGCTCGCCACTTTTCATCACGCCCGCTTACTGCGGCAGCTTCGCCAAGTCGTAGCAGAGCAGGTGATCCTCATCGCGCAGGTACAGCAGCTTGTTCGCGAGGATCGGCGCGGCCCAGCAGGGGTAGCCGAGTTGCGGCACCTGCCAGCGGGAGAGTTCTTCGAGCTTTTCGGAGTTTGGTTTGAAAAGGCCGAGCAATCCGGCCTCGCCGAGCGCGATCAATTTTCCATCGGCCAGAATCGCGGAGCCGCGTCCGAAGACCTTCGGCTCTTCGCCGCGCTGCACGCGACCGTGGCCGCCGTTCGGCCATCCTTCGTCGCGATCCCATTTCAGTTTTCCCGTCGCCAACTCGACACAGCGGAAACGGGCGTCGGGTTCGTTGCGTCCGCTGAAGGCAAACAAGTGGCCGTCTTGCAAAACGGGCCGTGTCCAGTGCATCTCGAGCTGGAGGCCGCGCCAGATTTCCTCGACGGATTTGCCGTCGGGCCGCACGCGCAGGAGCACGGAGCCGAGTTTGTAGTAGGCGCTGGAGAGAAAGATCGTGTCGCCGCTGACGACGGGCGTCATCGCGTTCACCGTTTCGTTTTGACGGCAGCGAAACCAAAAGGAAAAATTCACCGCGCCCGTCTTCGGATCGAGCGAGACGAGCCCCTGCCGCGTGACGACGAGGAGGCACCGCCGCCCGTGAATTGTCGCCGCGACCGGCGTGCAATAGCTCGCTTGTTTGTCGAAGACGGGATCGGCGCGATTCCACACGACCCTGCGCTCGCCGGGCCAGCCGGTCATCGGCACGCCCGTCCACGATTTCTCGCCAACGCTCTCCCACACAGTCTTTCCGGTCGCCGCATCGAACGCGACCACTGCCGCATCCGGCTGCGCACCGAGCTGCACGATGAGCATTCCCGCTTCCAAAATCGGCGAACTCCCCGCGCCGAAAAATGCGGCGGGCACATCGAAATCCTTCTGCGTCTCGCGACGCCACACCGGCTTCCCCGTCGCCAGTTCCAGACAAAGCAGCGTGCCCTCCGCGCCGAGCGTGTAGCAGCGATCCGCCGTGAGCAGCGGGGTGCAGCGCGGGCCGTTGTTGTATCCGAAGGGATCGGTGTAGCTGCTCGGGTATGCGTGCTTCCACCGCGTCGCGCCCGTCTTCGCATCGCACGCTTCCACGACTTCCTCGCCGCCGACGCGATGATGCAACACGAGCAACCCGCCCCGCACGGACGGCGCGCTGTAGCCCTTGCCCGCCGCCTTTTCCCAAACGAGCCGCGGCCCGGTTTCGGGAAACGTGTCGAGCAATCCCGTCTCCGCGGAAACTTGATCGCGCGCCGGCCCCATGAACTCCGGCCAGTCGTCGGCAAACACGCTGGCGGCGAGAAAAAGGAAGGCGAGGAAACGCATGGGACGCAGCATGTCCGCGCGGCGCACGGCTGGCAATCCGGCGATCGAAAAAAGGGAAGCCGTCATTACGATTGCGCCGCGCAACAGCAGCGCCTTAACTCCGCACACCCTATGGAAAAACTCATCATCGTCGGGACCGGCTGCGCTGGCCTGACCGCCGCCATTTACGCCGCCCGCGCCAATCTCACGCCGCTCGTCCTCGAAGGCCACGAGCCCGGCGGACAACTCAGCACGACGACGATGGTGGAAAATTTTCCCGGCTTCAAAGACGGCATCGACGGGCCGGAACTCATCATGAACATGAAGGCGCAGGCCGAGCGTTTCGGCGCGCGTTTTCAATATGCGACCGTGACGGACTTCGCGCCGAAAGACGGGCATGTGAGCGTGAAGCTCGA
>JAYVRQ010000761.1:0-2964 GCA_043776145.1 Chthoniobacteraceae bacterium | reverse complement strand
TCGGCTTTCTTCGGAAAAAAACGAGCACCACCGTCTCCGCCATCGTCCACGGGAGCTACGACTTTGTGCTTTTAATGTGGGCCGCGTTGACAGGTGGCTCCTAGGTTCACAGCGACTTGAGCAGCCGTTTCGCCTCGCGCACCCATCCGCGGTCGCGCTGACGCTGGAATTTCGGCGCGTGCTCGGCGTCGCGGATCAACTCTTCGAGCACCTGCCTTCCCTCGCCGCCCTGTCCCGATTGCCGCAGGGCTCGCGCGTATTCGAGCTGCACTTCCGTGTAGCTGTGTTTGCGCAGGAAGTATGCGTAGAGATTGCACGCATCGGTGAAATTTCCGCGCATCGCCTGGCAGCGCGCGAGATGGCGGATGAGCTTGTCATCATCGAAGCCCGGATTCTTTTGGTACGCGGGACCGAGCAGCGCCCACGCTTCCTCCGCGCGCTCGAGCGCGAGCAGCGCATAGCCGAGCCGCACCTGCGCGTGGAGATTCCCAGCATCGCGCTGGAGCGCCGCGCGATACGCCGCCTCAGCGTCCTTCCACTTCCGCGCGCCCGCAGACAAATCGCCGAGTTCCTCGAACGCCGCCGACATGTCGAGATGATGCGCCCGCGCTTTGGCCTCGCGAATCCGCCCGCCCGACGTGAGCCGCTGCCACAGGCCGTACTCGACGCGCGACCCATCCCAGAATTGCGTGAAAAAATAAACGATCCCGCCGAGCGGCTGAACGACGAGGATGATCCAAATCCAATACCCATCGCGCCCGCGCCGCCAGCAATCGACCGCCATCCAAATCGAAAATGCGAGTGTCGGCACTCCGAGCAGCCAGCTTAAGAAGCCGTTGCCGTCATCGAGCCAAAACAAAAACGAAAGAAGCGGGGACATGAATGAAGTCGGTCGGGCGCGCGATATTCAGCCGGAGACCGGAGCCGAGCACAAGGCATCGCTGCGCGCACTTGCTCTCACAGAGGGGAATGCTTAGGGCTTTGGAAAACCCACACAATTCCATGAACAAAACCATCCTCCTCGCCCTCACCACCGCCTTCAGCTTTGCCGCCGCCGCCTTTACCGAAGAAGCGCCAAACAAATATCAAGTCACCGGCCCGATCGTCGAACTGACCGATACAAAAATCGTCGTGATGAAGGGCAAAGATAAGTGGGAACTCTCACGTAATGCCGACACGAAAGTGACTGGTGAACTCAAAGTCGGCGCGAAGGTGACGATCGAGTATTCGATGACCGCGAAGACCATCGAAGCGAAGGACGACAAGGCGAAGGCTCCGGCAAAGGACGATAAGTCCAAAGCTCCTGAAAAGATCAAGACGCCGGCAGCCACTGGAGCGATCAAAGGATAAGCGGTTCGGGATTGGAAGTGGGTGCGGAATGTCCGATGTTCCCGTGCCATGCCCGCCGTCATTTCCGAAGAAGACATCATCGACAAAACCCTCGCCGGAGCGCGCATCTCGCGGCGGGAGGCGCGCGAGCTTTACCGACTGCCGCTGAATGAACTCGGCGAACTCGCCAATCACCGCCGCAATCTCGCGACCCGCGAAAAGCACGGCGGGCGCGGCGAGGAAGTCGTCACTTATATCGTCGATCGGAACATCAACTACACGAATGTCTGCGATGTGTACTGCAAGTTCTGCGCGTTTTACCGGATCGAAAAGGACGCGGATCATTACGTCATCACCTTTGAGGAACTGGATCGAAAGCTCGACGAACTGACGGCGATCGGCGGCGTGCAAATCCTGATGCAAGGCGGGCATCACCCCTCGCTCGGCATCGACTGGTATCTCGATTTGCTCGCGCACATCCGCGCGAAATATCCGCACATCAACATCCACGGATTCAGCCCGCCGGAGTTCACGCACTTTGCGAAAGTTTTCAAGATGCCGCTGCGCGAAGTGCTCGCGAAATTCAAGCAGGCGGGGCTCGGCTCGGTGCCGGGCGGCGGCGGCGAAATCTTGGTGGATCGAGTGCGTGACTCAATCGCGCCGCTGAAATGCAACAGCGACCAATGGCTCGAAGTGATGGCAGTCGCACACGAGTTGGGGCTGAACTCCAGCGCGACGATGATGTTCGGCCACGTCGAGACACTCGACGACCGAATCGAGCACCTCGACCGCCTCCGCGCGCAGCAGGATGCGACGGGCGGCTTCACCGCCTTCATCTGCTGGACCTTCCAGCCGGGGCGCAACCGCGCCGGGAACACGATGCTCCCCGGCATCGAACCCGTCGGCAGTTCCGAGTATCTGCGAATGCAGGCGCTCTCCCGCATTTACCTCGATAACATTCCCAACCTCCAAAGCTCGTGGGTGACGCAGGGGCCGAAGATCGGGCAGATCGCGCTGAAGTACGGCGCGAACGATTTCGGCTCGGTGATGATGGAGGAAAACGTGGTGTCCGCAGCGGGCACGAGTTTCCGCTTGCAGAAGGAGCAGATCGAACTGCTGATCCGTGAAGCAGGCTTCGAGGCGCGACGGCGGAATAACTGGTACGAGACGGTTGGGAATTAAGCAGGAGCGTTCTCGTTCCCAAACTCTGTTTGGGAACGCCATTGGGAGGGAAACTCCGTTTTCCAGGCGGGGGTGCTCTGCGGGTCGGCTCCGGTGTGCGGCCAGCGCGCAGACACCTCTCCCACGCGAAACGGAGTTTGGGAACGAGGACGTCGATCCCGCCGTCTCCTCAGTTGGCGCGGACTTTTCGAGCTACTGCCAGATGGACTTGAGTTCGTGGACGGAGAGGGAGCCGATTTGGGCCGCGCCGCCTTTTGCGGTGACGGAGAGCGATTTGTTTTTGGCGTCGAGGTTCACCGGGAAAGGCACATAGGCGAGGCCGTCGCTGGCGAAGACTTCGAGATTCGTGCGGTCGGCGTAAATGATGAGCCGCAGTTTTCCGCCGAGGAGCGGCGCGGGGGCGCGGTGATCGTTCACGGCGATTTCCTGTTTGGCCGGGTCGTATTTCACGGT
>JAYVRQ010000760.1:0-2964 GCA_043776145.1 Chthoniobacteraceae bacterium | reverse complement strand
CAAAACTGCCTCCAGCGAAGCCATGATCCTCATTCAAGCCTCCCGCATCATGCTCCGCAGACTCGCTAAATGACTTTTTACACAGTCTCTAAGACCCTATGCAAAAGAGGCGCGGAGGAACTACCATCTGCGGCATTAAATGAAGAGTCGCAGCGCCTTCATGAATTCACTTTCCTTGAATTAGCGCACGGCCTGACTCAAAATGTTCGGATGCAATGCCCATGAGGATGCGGAGGTTCGCCTTGTACGGGATGAAGGAATTGGATTCTGAATCGTACACAATACGCCCCGGAGCATAGTCTTCCAAGGCTGTGATCGTGAGAGGGTTGTTGGTTGAATGATAGTCGTCGTTAATCTGGCGGGTCCACAGATGGTAGAGAAGCTTCCAACCGCGAAGAGCGGACTCAAACTCTCCCTTTGCCGCAGGCTGGTAGCCGCTGGGCCACGAAGGAGCGAGAAGGTCAAATGGCGCAGCAGTTGTGGCAAGTTGCTCGCCGAAGCTGTAGTTGCTGACTCCTTGGCTGGTCAGGGAGTTGAGGCGTGAACCGGCCTCAATGAACTTTTCAAGGTTTGGACGAACGGCTGCGGGCGGCTGCGGGGAAGTAAACAAGGGCTTGGTTAGAGCGAAGATCCAAACACCGCCAATGATGATCGCCGGCAAGATGATCCAATTCCCTTTTTCGCTTTTTGACCTCGTGAGGGTCGAACAACAGATGCGAATACTTTCCAACCAACGTGCAAAAAAGGCGAACGTCCGGCTATTCAAGATCGAACAGCGGGAGCCAAGCTGAGCCACCAAGGGAACCACGACAGCGCCTACACGGCGATAGAACGGCACCTTCGGCAAGGCTGGCGGCGGGGTATCTTCAGGCACGGAACTTCAATGACTCCCTTGCAAGCTGGGCAGTCTGCCAACGAGCCACCCATTTCGGAATCTGCCTCAATGCTCTGCCCACAGTGCGCGCAATGAAAGGTCAGGGTGTTCATGGGTGAAAACGTAAGTTCCGTTGCTTTACCTTTGAAGGATGAAAACTTTCCCGCTGTGCAAGGCGGGCCATTTGACGATTGGATACACCTCTGCGGCACGGGTTTTCACCGCACGCGGATTCCTCAGATCGAAAACGCCTCCTCAATCAGCGCCTTTTGTTCGAGCTTGTGCAGGCCGAGGCTGCCGACGGCGGGGCTGGCGCTTTCGCCGCGGCCAGCGTAACGGACGGTGAGCGTCGTGAACATTTCCTTTAACTGCCACGCGATGAAATTCCACGCGCCCATGTTTTTGGATTCCTCCTGGCACCAGATGATTTTCGCGGCGTTCGGGAAGCGGGCGACGGCGGCTTTCAGCGCGTCGCGGTGCAGCGGGTAAAGCTGCTCGACGCGGATGAGCGCGGTGCTGGCGAGGTGGTTGTCTTCGCGGAATTTGAGCAGGTCGTAATAGACCTTGCCGGAGCAGAGGATGACGCGCTTCACCTGCTCAGGCTTGCCGGAGAAAGGGGCGGGCAGGATTTCGTGGAAGCAGTCGTCGGTGAAATCGGCAAGCGACGACGTGGCGGCTTCGAGGCGCAGGAGCGACTTCGGCGTCATCACGATGAGCGGTTTTTTGAAAGGCCGCTTCATTTGTCGGCGCAGCGCGTGGAAATACTGCGCGGGCGTGGTGAAGTTGCAGACTTGGATGTTTTCCTCGGCGCCGAGTTGGAGGAATCGCTCCAAGCGCGCGCTAGAGTGTTCGGGGCCCTGCCCCTCGTAACCGTGCGGGAGCAGGAGCACGATGCCGCTCGGGCGCTGCCACTTCGATTCCGCGCTGCTGATGAACTGGTCGATGACGACTTGCGCGCCGTTCACGAAGTCGCCGAACTGCGCCTCCCACATGATCAGGATTTCGGGAAAGTTCAGCGAGTAGCCATAGTCGAAGCCGAGCACGCCGGCTTCGCTGAGGAGCGAGTTGTAGATGCAGATGCTGGCCTGATCGGGCGAGATGTGTTTGAGCGAGCACCAGCGTTCGCGCGACTTCTGATCGTAGAGATAGCTGTTGCGCTGGCTGAAGGTGCCGCGCCGGCAATCCTGCCCGCTGAGGCGGACGGGGATGCCTTCGAGCAGCAGCGAACCCATCGCGAGCGCCTCGCCATACGACCAGTCGAAAGGTCCGCCGTTGGCCCAGGCTTTGGCGCGTTTATCGAGGAGGAAACTTTTGAGTTTCGGCTGCACCTGAAAGCCTTCCGGCAAGCCCGTGAGCGCATCGGCGATAAGTTGCAGTTTCTCGCGCGGCACCTTTGTCTCGACAGGATCGAAGGAAAATTTCGGCTGAAAAACCGCGGTGGATTCGGTGAAGGAATTGATCGCCTTGTCGCGCTCCGCCTGCTGCACGCTTTCGAGCGCCTTCGCGTGGCGCGTGGACATTTCGGCTTCAAGCGCGTCGATGTCCGGCTGCGCGATCACACCTTTCGCCAGCATCTCTTTGCGGAAGAGGTGGCTGACTTTCGGATGCGTGTCGATTTCCGCATACATCGTCGGCTGGGTGGACACGGGATCGTCGGCTTCGTTGTGGCCGTAGCGCCGGTAGCAAACCATGTCGATGACCACGTCGCGCTTGAAAGTCTGGCGAAACTCGAACGCGAGTTCCGCGACGAAGCGGCAGGCAAGCGCATCGTCGCCATTCACATGCAGGATCGGCGCTTCGATCATCTTCGCGACATCGGTGCAATACATCGTCGAGCGCGCATCGGCGGGGAGCGTGGTGAAACCGATCTGGTTGTTGATGACGACGTGGACGGTGCCGCCGGTGCGGTATCCCTGGAGCTGCGACATGTTCAGCGTCTCGGCGACGACGCCCTGCCCGGCGAACGCCGCATCGCCGTGAAGCAGGAGTGGGAGCACCTTCGCGCGCTCCGTCGTGTCCTTGCGAATGCGCTGCCGCGCGCGCGCCATGCCTTCCACGATCGGGTTCACGATTTCGAGATGGCTCGGATT
>JAYVRQ010000759.1:0-2964 GCA_043776145.1 Chthoniobacteraceae bacterium | reverse complement strand
CGCACACCCGGCGCGATGCTCTCCCAGCACCCATTCGTGAACGGCCTCGCGCAACTTCTGCAACAGTCCGCGACGCGATAAAGTCGTTGCCAGCGCGGGAGGAAAAGTAGTTCGGGCTTTCGCACGGAGCGGCGCGTCGTTTAGGAAAAGAACCACTGCCGCTTCCACGAAATGTCCGAACAGCTATCCGAAACACCCGAGCCGATCCCGCCGCAACCCGGCTGGCAGCCACCCGAGCCTGAGGCGCTCGCACGCCTTCTCCCGCAGTATCGCATCGAAAGCCTCATCGGCTGCGGCGGCATGGCGGCTGTCTATCGCGGCACCCAGGTGAGTTTGGACCGACCCATCGCGATCAAGCTGCTTCCCTCCGAGGTGGCGGCGGACGCGCAATTCGTCGAGCGATTCCGCCGCGAAGCCTGCATCCTCGCCAATCTCAAGCATCCCGGCATCGTCACCGTCTATGAGTCCGGCCAGACCACTGAGGGGCACCTGTTCTTCGTCATGGAATTCGTGGATGGCACGGACCTCCATCAAATCCTCAGCAATTCGGGCGTCAATCCCAAGCAGGCTCTCGCGTTCATCAGCCAGATTTGCGACGCGCTCGAATACGCCCACAAACAAGGCGTCATCCACAGCGACATCAAACCGGGCAACATCCTGATCTCCCGCGATGGCTGCGCCAGACTCGCCGACTTCGGCCTCGCCCGCCCGGTCGATCCGGCGCGCGCTTCCACCTTGCCGGACCACACCGTCATGGGCACGCCCGACTACGCCGCGCCCGAGCAGCACGACGGCCTGGCCGATCCGCGCAGCGATCTCTTCTCCCTCGGCGTCGTGCTTTACGAAATGCTCACCGGCCAAAAACCGCGCACGCCCTTCGTTCCGCCGTCGCGTCTGGTTCCCGTCGATGTGCGCCTCGACGACTTGGTGGCAAAAGCACTGCAACCGGACGCGGCCCACCGTTACCAGCGCGTGAGCGTGATGAAGGCAGTGGTGGATCGCATCCGCACGAGTCCCATCCAGCATCAGCGGACTCCCAAAGTGCGGAAGGCATCCGGGAACACCGCCGCGTCCTTTGCCGGGATCTGCATTCCCATCCTTATTGCGGCGGTTTTGTATTTCTATTTTGGAAATGGGAAAGACTTTCTTTTTCGCCGACAGCCTTCCAGCGATTCCATGACCCAAACGACCGCCGACAACTCCGAGGCCGGTGCATCTAACAATCTACTAACTAGTGAGGAAGCCGCCGATGGGTGGACCCTGCTTTTCAATGGCAAAAATCTGGATGGATGGATGGGCCTTCCAGGCTTCTGGAAAGTGCGGGATGGCACAATCACCGGCGAAACCACGGCGGCGTATCCTGCGGAAGAAAGCACCTGCCTGATCTGGCAGAAGGAAAAGCACCTCGACTTCGAGTTGAAGTTTCAGAGCAAAATCCAGAGCGCCACGGCGGGAGAAGTCGGCAGTTCGGCGGTGCTTTTTCGCTTCCCACTTTTCAACCCCACCAAATTCAAGGTTCCAGACAGCTATGGAATGCTCATCCAGAAACATCCGGGAAAGACGGGCTATTTCTTTGAGAATCAGGGAGCCTTCCCGGAAGTGGAGCGCGGGCTGAAAGTCACGCTCAAGGACGGTGTCGGAGCAAACAAGCTGGAGATCGTCAAGACGGGCAAACTGGATCACGCGGAGGAGATCGACAGTGCCATCCATTCCGAAGGCTGGAATAACTGCCGGATCGTCGCGGATGGCAGCCGCGTGCAGTTCTTCGTGAATAACTACCAGACCGTGGACTTTACCGACGAAAGGAAGAACGCGCCGGGGCTGGGACAACTCGCCTTTCAAATCAATCCCTCCGCCGGAACCACCGTGCAATTTAGAAACGTGAAACTCCGCAAACACGAACGCGCTCCAGTGGAAGACCCCGCCGTGCAGGAGGCCGCACGAAAAAGGGCCGAACTGCTGGAGGCCGAGCGGATCGCCACTGAGAAGAAAGAGACGGAAGCGAAAGAGGCGGAAGCAAAACGCATCGCCATGCAGGAAGCCGCGCTGAAAGAGGCGGAGCGCATCGCTGCCGAAAAGAAAGCCGCGGAAATGAGGGAGGCCGAGCGCAAGGAGGCGCAGCGCAGCGCCATGGCAAAAATCGTCGCCGAGAAGAAGGCGGCACTCCTCATTCCGAAGGTGCCTTACGAGCGCATCGCCGGTCGCTGGCAATTGGATAACCAGCCCATCGTTATTTTCATCAACGGCGCGGTCGAAGATCCCGAGGGGAATCGCAAAGGCATCTGGAAAAACGAAGACGCCCGCGCGACGCGATTCAGATATGAATTCATTTGGGGAAATAACGGCAGCAAAGACATCCTGTATTGGGATCAGAAAAATGAACTGCAGCGCGGGCGCAAGGCCGTCGGCGTGCGATTGCCGTAGCACGGGAAGTGTGATGGAGCGGCGTGAGTCCTCTGCTCCACGAGCCGCAAACACATCCTAGTTTTTCCCCGCACTCGCGGGATATACGGCGTGCCCGATATGCGCCTTCATCATTCCACTTTCACCATCTGCCTTCTCGCCACCCGCCTCGCCTTCTGCGCCGATGCGCCCGCGCGGACGGAGGCCGACATTCTCAAGTCGATCAAACTGCCCGCCGACTACGAGGCCACGGTTTTCGCGATGCCGCCGGACCTCGGCTACCCGACCAGCGTGAGCGCCGCGCCGGATGGCGTGCTCTTTGTCGCGGTGGATGAAAACGGCTCGATCGACCAGAAGCACAATCGCGGGCGCGTGCTGCGCTGCGTGGATTCGGACGGCGATGGGAAGGCGGATCGTTTCACGGTGTTCGCCGAAATGGACAGTCCGCGCGGTGTGATCTGGGACGGGCCGACGGGCGCGGGGCCGGGCGCGCTTTACGTGATGCACCCGCCGAATCTCACGGCGTATTACGATCACGACGGCGACGGGAAGGCGGACTCG
>JAYVRQ010000758.1:0-10050 GCA_043776145.1 Chthoniobacteraceae bacterium | reverse complement strand
GGATTCGTCGCGAGATACGCCTTCAGCTTCGCCGCCGCCTCCTCGTATTGCTTGAGCTGGATGAGCGCGAGCGCCGACTGCATCGCCGCCTCGCCCGTGAACTGGCTCGTCGGAAAAAGCGTCCCCTGCTTGTCGAAATACTCGATCGCCTTTTTGGGATTGTTCACCTTCGGATCGGGATCGAGATACATCGCGCCCATCAGCAGCGGCAGATTTTCGCCCATCGGATCGTTGGTAAAAGCCGCGAACCATTTCGCAAAATGCTCCTCCGCCTTCTCGGGCAAATGCTGCGCCGCGTAGGTCAGCGTCAGCCCGTTGAGAATCTGCTTCTGCTGCTCCGGGTCTTTCGTGAATTTTTCCACGAAGTGGTAAAGCACGCGCGCCTCGTCCATCCGCTCGCGCTCCTTGTCCTTGTGCAGTTCGAGGTAAAGCTGCGCGCTCTTGATTTTCGCCGCGAGCGTCTGGTCCGGGCGCTGGCTGAGTTCGGCGAGCTTCCCCTGCTCGCGCACAACCAGCGCCTGGTAATGCCGCAGCCCCGCCACGTCGCGCTTCGTCCCCGCGTCCGCCATGAGATTTTGAAATGCCTTGATGCGCGCGGTCTGCGCCTGCACGACGACTTCGTTCGCATACGTGTTCCGGTAGGCATCGAGCGCCTTGTAAAAAACCGCGTCCTTGTTCTGCGTCCCCTTGAAACTGCCGCGCGCCGACAGCATCTCGCCGAGCTGGAACTGCGCGTCATTCATCATCGCCAGGTCCGTGCGTTTCCCCACGATCTCGCGCAGCAGCTTCTCCGCTTCATCGTATGCCGCCGCCGCCGTCCTGTCCTCGCCCTCCGCCGTCGCCTTTCGCATCGTTTCGTTCCCCTGCGTGTTCAGGATCAAGGCGAGCATGTACTGCGTTTCGAGCACCGACTCGCTCGCTGGATACTTCTGCAAATTCGTGCGCAGCGGCACTGCGGCCTCCACGAATTTTTCGAGCCCGTAAAGCGCGCGCGCCTTCCCGAGATTCGCCTGCTCGATCTCGGGGCTCGCCGGAAACTTCTGGATGAAAGCGTCGAACCCCGCCACCGCCGAATCGAGAATCGGCTTCCTGCCCGGATCGCCCGGCGGCAGCTTCTGCGCCTTTGCGGAGAGCAATTGCGGAATCAGCGCCTGCGAGTCCTCAAGGATTTCACCCACGACATTTTTGTTGCTCAAATTCTTCTGCAACGCCGCCACGCCCTGATCGTAATCGCCGTTAAAAAAGTAGCAGAGCCCGAGTTGCAGATTCGCCGCCGGAATGAACGCGGAGGTCGGGTAATTCTTTTGAATGCCCTCGAACGCCTTGATCGCCTCGGGATATTTCCCCGCCGCGTAAAGCTGCTGCCCCTGCGTGAACTGCTGCTGATCGAGCCCCTGCGGCTGCGGCGTCGGAAGCTGCGCGCCCGCGTGCAGGGAAAGCGCAAGCGCGGCGGCGAGTGCGAGGGAACTGGGAAACGTGTGGCAATCGGTCTTCATGGGAAACGCAGGGTGCGGGAACATAGTGAACGTCCCCCGCACTGACCACCATATTTCTCGCCGCGCGCGCAAGAAAGGGTGCGATGCCGTTGACGTGATTTGCGGTGGTGCTCGCAGCCTTTGAGAACCAAACCGTCCCAGGCTTTCCAGTCATCGGTGTCGATGTATTAGTCATCCCTCCAAACACGATGACCCACGATTCCACCGCCACCGTCTCGCTTCCTCGCGCGCTGAGTTTCGCGGGGGCGCTGCTGTTGCTCAGCCTGCTTTGCTTCGGGGCGTTTTATTTTCTCGATTACCACTGGTCGTGGAAGCCGGTCGCCGGGTACTGGCGGCTCTTCGTGCAGGGATGGCTGGCGACGCTCGTCATCGCCGTGCTGGCGCTGCCGCTGAGCACGCTCATCGGGCTCGCGCTCGCGATGGCGCGGCGCAGCGCCGTGCTGCCGCTGCGCGATGCGGCGCGCATCTGGGTCGAGATCACGCGGGGCACTCCGCTGCTCGTGCAGATTTACCTGTACTTCTACGTCTTCGGCCAGGCGCTCTCGCTGACGAATCGCTACGTCGTCGGGCCGCTGATCCTCGCGGCATTTGCGGGCGCTTACATCAGCGAGATCATCCGCGGCGGGATCGAGAGCGTCGGCAAGTCGCAGCTTGAAAGCGCGCGCGCCATCGGGCTCACGACTGCGCAGACTTACCGGCACGTCATTTTCCCGCAGGCCATCCGGCAAATCCTCCCGGCGCTCGTCGGGCAGTTCGCCTCGCTCATCAAGGACAGTTCGCTGCTTTCCGTCATCGGCATCAATGAATTCGCGATGGCGGCGGGCGAGGTGAATTCCTTCACCTACGCGGCGTTCGAGAGCTATCTGCCGGTGGCTTTCGGATACCTGCTGCTCACGCTGCCAATCGCGATGTGGAGCAATCACTTCGCGGCGCGCTGGCATTACGATACGTGACCGCATCCGCGGTTGACCGCGCGCGCTTCTTCGCTAGGCAGAGAGGCATGAAAATTATCTCCCCAGTATCTAAATCCATTCATGCTCACCGCAGTCCGTCGCCATGCGCGGCACTGTTACTAGCCGCAACATTTCTCTCGGCCGCTGCGCCGAATCGCGCGGCGGATTTTTCCGAAAACATCGTCACGCTCCGACGCGAGATCACGCCGAGCAGCAATCTCGATGTGAAAATGCGGATCGACGCGCAGCACGACATCGCGCTGCGACTGGAGCCTTCCGCGGAGCCGCTCGGGCAGCAGTTGGACACGCATCAAATGTGGAAGCTCGAGCAGATTCGCGCGGAAGCTCCCGAGCGATTCCGGCTTCTCCAAAAACTCTTCCCGCGCCAGCTCGCCGAATACCTTTTGCGCGAGGGAACGGGACGCACCTCGGGCGCGAACGACGCTTCGCGCGATGACGCCACGCAGGTCGCGATGCGAATTGCGGAGCGGTATCTGGCCGAGCCGCTGCCCGCCGGATTCAGCGAGGAGCAGAGCCGGGCGCGGCGCGAATTTGTCACCAGCGCGGCGGCGAAACTGCCGCCGGGGAATACCGCGTTGCGCGCGGTGCTGGAGAGTTGCGCGCGCCACCCTGATTCCGATTTCGGCACGGTGGAAAAGACGAACGCCTTTCTCGCGCTCAAGAAACAATACTGCCCGTACGCTTCCGTCCCGATGACGATCGCGGGCGACACGCTGCTCATCGGCGGGAAGGTCATCACCGAGCGGCTGCGGGCCGATGCGTCCGTGGCGGCGCGGACGCCGGAGCAGTACGCGCGGGAAAAATACGCGGCGATCACGCGCGAACTCGCGGACTGGCGCGCGGGCCAGATTTCCGGCGACGCGTACGCGGGTTCGATCAAGAGCTTCCTGAACGATCCCCGACTCGCGCGTTTCAGCCCGGAGGAAATTCACCGCGCCTACTCGCGGATTTTCGGGCGCGAATTGAAGACCGACATCGCCGCCGACCGCCTTTCCGCGAAGGAAGGCCGTCCGGTCACGTATGCGGAAATGGCGGCGGGCAGTCGCTGAGCGGAATCAATTCAGCCGACGCCGCCTCACCCCGAGCAGCGTGAGCGTTCCGCCGAAAAGCAGCGCGATGCTGCCCGGCTCGGGGACTGCGGCTGCGCCGAAATCTTCGCCGGGTGCGGGTGGCGGGATCATGCCGGTGACACTGACGATCACCTTGGCGCCGTTGGCGATGTTGAGAGAGGTGAGTGTTTCGCTCACGGTAAAGATGAGCGTGCCTTCGTTCACGTTCGTCGCGCCGGTGTAGGTGTTCACGCCGGAGAGCGTGAGCACGCCCGCGCCGACTTTCGTGAGCGGGCCGTTGTTCGCGGCAAAATCTTGGAGGATTTGCGAGACCGTGATGTCCCTGGTCGCGGGTACGTCGAATTTTGCGCCGCCGTTTTTGATGAAGGCGTTCGTCAGCCCGCCCAAGTAAGTCGCGCTCGCAGCGAGGGGCGAAAGTGAGCCGCCGTTGAAGGTGATCGTGGCCGTGGAGCCGGTGCCGCGCGCGGTGGGAAAGGCGGGGAGCGTGACGGCGGCGGTGCCACCGATGTTGATGGCGGCGGTGCTGAGTTCGCCGAGCGCGAGCTGGGTGAAGGTGGCCGCAGTGAAGGTACCGCCGGTGAGATTGAGCGTGCCGCTGGTTCCCAAATTACTGCCGCCGAGACCGCCGCCGATGGTGAGCGTGCCGATGGCGGCGCTGCTCGTGCCGCTCTGGTTGAAGATGCCCGTGGTGTTCTGCGCGATCGAGTCCGAGCGGCCGACCTGGACGTTGGACGCGCCCATCGCGAGATTGCCGGTGCCGCTGAGCGTGAAGATGCCGGTGTCGCCCGTGTTCGTACCGAGGATGATGCCGCGGATGGCGGAGGCCGCGCCGGTCAATGTGCCGCCGGAAAGATTGTAGGTGCCGGTGGACGTGAGCCCGTTGCCGAGGATGAGTTGCGTTCCGGTTAAAGTGAGCGAGCCGCCCGATTGGTTGACGGTGCCGGAGTTCAAATTATTCCCGACGATGAAAGTGCCGCCGACGGAGAACGTGCCGTCGGAAATGTTGAGCGTCGCGTTCAATCCCGCCGTGTCGCCGACGGTGATCGCGCCGCTCGTCACCGTGCGGTTTCCCGAAACGATCAGCGTGCCTTCGCGCACGGTGGTCGTGCCGGTGTGCGTGTTCAGGCCGGAGAGATTCCAAGTGCTCGAGCCGAGTTTGGTCACGGCGACGGTGCCGGTGGCCAGGGAGCCAGCGCCTTGATTGGCAATCACTCCGGTGACGGTGTTGCCCAAAGTGGTGCCGCTCAAGGTGAGCGTGCTGGCAGCGGTGTTGGCGGCGGCGAACTGGTTGCTAAAACCCACGAGCGAGACGTTCGCCGTGGTCGGATTGAGGGTGAAATTTCCGGTGGCGTTGACGATGTTCTGGATCGTGCCGAGCGCGAGGGCATAGCCGTTGCCGCCGGTGACATTCATCGTCACGGTATTGCCGAAGGGCGTGGTGCCGGGGGAGATCCCGAGCGCGTTGTTCGCGCCCGCGCCGGTGAGTTGGTTCACGTCGATCGCGATGGTGGCGTTGTTCAGCCCGCCGATGACGTTGGTGCCGTTGAAGGCGGTCGCGCTGTCGTTGCGCAGTTGCAGCGTCGAGCCGTTGAAGAGCAGGAACTGCGAGGTTCCGGCCACGCCGGTCGTGCCGAGCGCGCTGGCGGTTTGCAGTTGAATCGTCGCGCCGTTGCCGACGTTCATGTTGCCCGTGGCACCGGTGTTGTTGCCTGTGAGGATGAGCGTGCCGCCGCCGCCTGCGGTCGCGCTGCCGCTGCCGAGGTTGGTCGCGCCGGTGTAGGTGTTGTCGCCATTGAGCACGAGCGTGCCGGGACCGCTCTTCGTCACGGTCACGACATCAGTCCCGTTGTTTTTGATCGAAGCATTGACCGTCAGCGCGTTGGTCGCGTGGTCGTTGATGAGCCGGAGCGTGGCCGCGGTTGCACTCGCAGTCGCGCCGCTCGTGAGCACGCCGTCGTTCACCACCGTACCGATGGTGAGCGCGCCGGACGTTGCCGTCTGCCAGATCGCGCCGCCCGCGTCATTGCCGACATTCAGCACATCGGTCGTGGCCGTCGGGGCGATCATGGCCGCGCCGTCGCTCGCGTCCATTTGCAGCGTGTAAGCCTGCGTCAGCGCACCGCCCGCGAGCGTGATGCTGCCCGCCGCGCCGCCATTGATGACGCGCACATTGTTCGCCGCGCCATTCGGAATCGCGCTCACGCCGAGCCGCGTCACATCGCTGTATCCGGCATACGCGATGATCGGGCCGTCGCCCGCGTTCGTGGAATTCATCGCCCACGTCGAGACGCCGCCGATGTTCATCCGCGCCCAGAAACCGAGGATGCCGTTCGTGTTCGTCGCGTCGGTTTGCGCGATCGAGTTGCCGGTGAAAGTGAGGGAGTTCGCCGTGTTCACCGTCATCGCATTCAGGCGCAGCACCGCGCTGCCGCTGGTGCGCGAGATCGTGCTGTTCGTTCCCGCCGTGATCGTGGTGGAAAGCACGACTTCCGTGTGCGTGCCGCCCGCGAGTTCCACCGTGCCGCCGCCGAGGACGAGCGGGCCATTCGTGTCGGCGAGCTTCGAGTTGTCATTCACGGCGTAGTCGAGCCGCAGCGTTCCCTGGTTCACCGTGGTCGTGCCGGTGAAAGTATTCGCGCCGCCGAGCGTCCAGGTGCCGGTGCCGGTTTTGGTGAGCCCAGTGTTGAGCCCGGTGCTGTTCACGATGGCTCCCGCGATTTCCCCGGTGCCCGCGGTGGAGCCTTGCAGTGTCATCGTTTTATTCCCGAGACCCGTCGCGGTGAAGGCGCTCGTGAATTTCAAATTTCCGCCCGTACCCGACTGCGTGAGCGTCACGCCGCCGGTCGTGCCCGCGAGATTGATGACGCGATCCGTCGTCTCGCCCGCGCCGGTGTAGATGAACTGCCCGGCCACAGTCGTCGCGCCGATGTCGATGGTGCCATTCTGCCCGAGATTGCCGGAGGCTCCGGTGTTGTTTAACACGGAGACGCTGAGCGCGCCCGCGAGGATGCTGGTTTTGCCCGTGTAGTTGTTCGCGGCGTTGGTGAGCGTGATCGTGCCGCCGCCGACTTTCGTGAGAATGCGCGAGCCGCCCGTTTCGCCGATCGCCCCGCTGATGAAGCCCGTGCCGGTGTTCGAGCCGACCGTGCCATCGCCCGTGCCGGTGACATCCGCCGCGAGCGTGACCGGTCCCGCCCACACCGCGCCGCTGTCGAGCCGCAGTTGCCCGAGCGATTCGCCGGTGTCGCCGCCATTCAGCACGAGCGCCGCGTTGCGCGTCACCGCGATGCCGGTCAGCACGTTTGAAAAAACGGTCGCGTTCGGGAGGACGTTGATCGTCGTCGCGGCATTGTCGGTCCCGTTCATCTGCACCTTCCCCGCGCCCGCCGCCGCGCCGATGCCGACATTCCACGTCCCCGTGAAGCCCGCATAGTTTCCGCTCAAGACCGTCGTGTTCGTCCCGGTCGGGAGCGTCACATTCGCAATGCCCGCGCCGCTCATGCTCGTGGCAAGTCCCGTCGGGATCGTGTTGCCCACGTCGATGTTGAGCGTGGCGCTGTTCGTCACCCCGCCGAAACCGAGCGCCCCGGTTTGCGTGATGGCCAGCGTGCCCGCGCTGATGATCGTGCCGCCCGAGTAAGTGCTCGCCGCCGTGCCATTCAGCGTCAGCGTTCCCGCGCCCGCCTTCGTCAGCGTACTCGGCCCGCCCACGTTGTTCGCGATCGTCTCGGCGATGGAAGCGCTGTCCGCCGCATTCGTCACCGAGATCGTGCTCGCGAAGTCATTCGCGAGCACGAACGAACCCGCGCCCGCGCTCGTGATGCTGAAGCCGGTCACGTCGAAGGTGATGTTGTCGAAAGTGTTCACCGTCGTGACGCCGATGGCCTCGGGAGTGCCGGAGGTTGCGTCGAAAATGGCGCTCTGGTTTTGCGCCCACACCACATTGCCCGGCAGCCAGTTCGGGTTCGCGGCGGCGGTGCTCCAGTTATTGGTGGGCCCGGCGGAATTCCAAGTGAGTTGCGCCTGCGCGGTCTGCGAGACGAGCGCGGCGATGGAGGCGATGAGGATGCGTTTGGACGGGTTCATGGAGGGAGTGGGTGTGGAAGTGGGGACCGAATTGGAAGCGCGGAAGCGTCCAACTGAAACGCGAACCGCGCGCGGTTTAAGTCGTGCAGGGAGGCTGCTCGCACAACCACTTTTGCGCATCGCGGGGAGTCGTGGGCGTGATGGAAAGTGGAGGCAGCCCTCGGAGCGATGACTCCGGGCTTTACGACTAACCCCGCCCGGCGAGGAAGGCGGCGACTTGCTCCGCAAGTTTGCGCCCGATGCCTTCGGTCGCGGCGATTTGCTCGACCGTCGCGCGGCGGAGGCGCGCGACGCTGCCGAAACGCTGGAGCAGGATCGCCTTGCGCGTCGCGGAGACGCCGGGGCATTCGTCGAGCAGGCTTTCGCCGATACGGCGTTTCATCAGGAGTTGATGGTAGCCATTCGCAAAACGATGCGCCTCGTCGCGAATGCGCTGGAGCATTTTCAGCGCGCCACTTTCGTGGGAAAGCCGGAGCGGCTCCGCGATGCCGGGCCGGTGGATTTCCTCGAA
This sequence comes from Chthoniobacteraceae bacterium, assembly GCA_043776145.1. Lineage (GTDB taxonomy): Bacteria > Verrucomicrobiota > Verrucomicrobiia > Chthoniobacterales > Chthoniobacteraceae > JANLQB01. The sequence goes on along the minus strand of JAYVRQ010000758.1, from coordinate 1,913 downwards.
CTGCTTCGCGAGGCCGATGATCGGCACATCGTGCAGGCCGAGCCGCTGAAGCTCCCGGCACGCGGCGGAAAGCTGGCCCTTGCCGCCGTCCACAATGATGAGGCTCGGAAGGGTTGAGATTCGAGGCTCCGCGAGAAGTCCGTGGTGCCGTGGGGACAATTGAGTGTTGAGCGTTGCGAGCCGCGCCATCACTTCGGCGGGGTTTTCCTGCGAATGATCGAGAGAAAGATCGACGGTCGCATCGGGAGAATTGGCAATTGGCAATTGGCGATCGGCAATTTCCCCGGCCTCCCGCAGCACGCGCGAATACCGCCGCCGCACCACCTCCGCCATGCTCGCAAAATCATCCTGCCCCTCGACGCCCGTGATGCGAAAGCGGCGGTACTGCGCGTTCGCAGGGCGGCCGTCGATGAAGCAGACCATGCTCGCGACGATGTGCGTGGTGCTGATGTTGGAAATGTCGAAGCACTCCATGCGGCGCGGCGGTCCGGCGAGGAGCAATTCTTCGCCGAGGATCGCGAGGTCGGCGGGCGGGTCGATGGTGCTGGTGACGCCGAGCCGGTTCCGTTGATCGCGGGTGTAGCGCGACATCGGTTTCGTGGTTTTGCGCAGGTCGGCGAGCATGTTGCGCATCTCGGCGGCGCGCTCGAAATCGAGCTTCGCGGCGAAGGCGTGCATCTCTTTTTCCAACTCCGCGAGCAGTTCCTTCGACCGCCCTTCCAAAAATTCGCACGCCGCCTCGACCCGCGCGCGGTATTGCGCCGCGTCGATCTCGGCGAGTTTCATCGGCACCTGATACGTCGAGGATTTCCGCTCGCGCTCGCTCGGATTGCCGCGCCCGAAAGTCAGCACGCCAAATTTTTTCCGCATGAACGTGAGCGTCTGCCGCAGCGCCCCGGCGTGCGCGAACGGGCCGAAGTAACGCGCTGTCTCGTCGTTCTTCGAGCGCGTGAGGCGGAAGCGCGGCCACTCGTCGCGCGTCTCGCATTTCACGAGCAGGAAGCCCTTGTCGTCGCGGAAACTCACGTTGTAGCGGGGGCGGAATTCCTTGATGAGCTTCCCTTCGAGCAGCAGCGCCTCGGGCTCGCTCGCGACGGTGTGCCACTCGAAATCCCAGATCGCGTCGATGAGCGCGCGTGTTTTCAAATCCGCGCGCATCTGGCGGCTCGGGGTGAAATACTGGCTCACACGCTTGCGCAGGCTGCGCGCCTTGCCGACGTAGATCACGCGGTTGAAACGATCGCGCATGATGTACACGCCCGGCTTGTGCGGGACATCGCGGAGTTTCACTTTTGGATCGGGCTTTTCGTGCGCTAGCATCGGCACGTCCATGATTGCTCCCAAACTCCGCTCCGTCAAAGAACTCGCCGCCGTCCGCGCCGCGCTCGAGGCGCAGGGACGCCGCCTCGTTTTCACGAACGGCTGCTTCGACCTGCTGCACGTCGGCCACGTCCGCTATTTGCAATCCGCGCGCGCGCTCGGCGACGCGCTGCTCGTCGCGCTGAATGGCGATGAAAGCGTCCGCGCCCTCAAGGGTCCGACGCGCCCGATCAACAACGAGCAGGACCGTGCCGAAGTCCTCGCCGCGCTGGCCTGCGTGGATTTCGTCACCGTCTTCCACACGCCGCGCGCCACCGAAGTCATCCGCGCCGTGCGCCCGCACTTTTACGCCAAGGGCGGCGACTACACCGTCGATTCGCTCGACCCCGGCGAACGCGCCGCGCTCGCGGAAGCAGGCACCGAGATTCGCATCCTCCCGCTCGTGCCGGGGAAATCGACAACGGCGACCATCGCAAAATCCAAATGCTGAAACTCGGTATCCTCGGCTCCGGCAAAGGCTCGAACTTCCGCGCCATCGCGGATGCCATCGCAGCGGGAAAGCTGGGAGCCGAAGTGCGTATCGTCATCAGCGA